>JAQYVP010000106.1 GCA_030145485.1 Chromatiales bacterium | reverse complement strand
CATCGTAGCGGCGATAGCCGCCGGGCCGTTGTTGCTGCTGACATGGTCGGCGCTCTACGCATCCTCCTGTGTGGTGCTGCTGATTCCGTTGCTCATCGCAGCAGTGCTGACACTCTCTACCCGGGAGCAGCTAAGGCAGCGGCGACGTTGTGTGGCCGACTGTTATTTTGTTTCAGGGTCACTACTGCATCGGCTCGTGAGCAGCACCAAACTGGTGACTCTGCTGTCGCTGCTTGTGTCGCTCGGTTTGACTACGGTGTTGTTGGCGAGTGTGCCGGGCTGGGGACTGCCGGTGCTGGGGCTGCTGGCGCTGGATGCAGTGTTGATAGCGCTTCTCTATTTCGGCCTGTTGCGGGCCGCGTCCGCTGGCCTGCGTGTGCGCGGTGTATTTCGCGCTCTTTTTGCCCGTCGCTGGGCGGTGATGGTCAATCTGCCGATGGTTCTGCTGGCGCTGCTGTGGCTGCAACTGCAGCAGCCACCACCGGCGTGGCTGGATGGTGCGCTGAATCTGGAGGCTACGCTGCGGGCGGCATCGGATAGTGTTGGCTCGCAGTGCTTACTGATTGATAAGGTGGTGCGTTTGAATATGGAAAAAGAGGCATTCTCCTGGTGGCTGACACTCAAGGGCAACGGCTTGATCGATGATTCCCGCTTGCGCTGGGTCGCATGGCTGCTGTTTCTGCTTAGCGGTACGCTGGCATTGTGGGCCTACAGCCGTTTGTGTGTCTACCTGATCAGCAGAGCCCATCAGCGGGTGCTGCCACACGTTCATGAGTGATCACGATTCCAGCAGTCGATGGTGCATGGCATGACGCCATCACGACTCTTCTGGGCTGTTTTCTGGGCCACCATCGTGATTCTGGCGCTGCTGTACGTCTATGCCCAGTTGCATGTCGCCCGAATGGCCAGTGACCAGCAGGGACGGGTGATGGTGTCAGAAGCTTTTTTCGCGGATTGGAACCGGGCTTTGCCCGAGGTATTTGCCGGTATGAAGCTGGAGTTCGATGCTGCGGGTGGTGAGATCGAGCAGCGTGTGTCGCAGCACATCGACGCTGTGTTCGTTCCGGTGTATGAGCAGATTCCGGCATTTCTGGACTTCCACTACAGTGTCATCGGCGAATATACCGAGCTGGCGACAGCACTGTCAGGAGATCTGGGTGGTGAATTGCAGCGAATTCTATTTACCGAAATTGGCTTTGACCAGCGTCTGGACGATGCCATGAATGCTATTCAAGCAGATGGCGAGGCTGTTTTCGGTACACTCATGGAGCGTGTCAAACAGCAGCTGCAGCAGCGTTTCGAGCTTGATGAGGTCGAACTCGGTCTGTTGTCTTCGGTAGTGACCCTGAGCAGCGAGGATGCGTTGAAGCGCTTCGGTGGCAGTGAGCTGCTGATCAAAGGCGCCGGCGCAGTGGTCGGCGCCGGTGCGGTAGCGGCAGTGGTGGCCAAGACCCTTGGCAAAAAGCTGTCGGCCAAGCTCGCAGCCAAGGTGGCAGGTAAGACCACGGTCAAGGCGGCAGGCTTCGGCGCCGGCGCAGCCACCGGTGCCACCTCCGGCCTGCTGTGCGGTCCGGCAGCGTGGATCTGCGCACCAGTGGCAGCGGTCGCGGTTGGCGCGGCCTTCTGGCTGCTGACCGACAAGGCGGTGGTGGAGGTGGATGAGTATTTCAACCGCGATGCTTTCGAAGCCGAGCTGCGGCAGGTGATCGATACGGAGAAACAGCGCATCAAGGTAACACTGGTCGGAGTTTGGCAGCAGCACTTGCAGACGATCCTTGAGGACAACAAGATCCGTCTGCAGGGGATCACCACACGGGAGTTGATTGAGTCTGCCCGTTAGATGATAGAGCGGCATATGTTCGCATCGCGTGTACCACAGCAAACGAATGAATCACCTGATGCCCGGTGCCGGGTGCTGAAACTTGTGAACTGGGTGTTTATCAATATGGCAGTCACGTCAATCTCCAAAATAGAGATGGGGCCTCAGGTCAGGCGGCAACTGTAAAAAATATCCATCCTGCTGCAGTGCGGCGGTGACTTTGCCGGTATCTACGCGCGCCAGCTTGCGATTGGCAGTGAGTTCCATGGAGAGAACAAATACGGGTGTTCCAAAGCTGCTGAGCAGCTCGTCTGATAGCACATCAAATGCATCCTCGGCAGAGAGGAAGAGGTACATCTCCTCCTTGCGGTTACTCTTGTAGATCCAGCAGTTGGTGTTGTCGTCAGGCATCAATGTCTTCAAGAAAATAGTTACATGCAGCCTTGCAAAATTTTGGCCAATGCATCACTCCCCAGTTTCCGGCAGTAGGCGATATTGCGTTCCGGAATTGTCTCGGGGTTGGGATATTTCTCGAGTGCTTTTTCAAGTGCGTCTTCACGAATAATGTGCAGCATGGGGTAGGGGGAGCGGTTGGTATAGTTACTGGCGTCATCGCAATCCGCGCCTTCAAAGCAGTAATCGGGGTGGAAACTTGCCAACTGGTAAACGCCTTCATATCCTTGCTTGATGAGTAACGCATTCGCCATGTCCAGCAGGTCAAGATAGTCATTAAAACCGATGAAGGATGATGGGAGAATAAATAAGGCGGTTCCAATGTCGCCATTTTTATCCAGTAGCTGACACAGTTCGATGAATCCCGTCAGAGTCTCTTCGACACGATGTTCCTGAAAGATTTCGTAGTGAATGCCGCCGCGTTTTAGCTCTTTGCGGGCAAATGGACATATATTATGGGCAATTATAAAGTCACTCACCCAGGCCCTGGTTTGCTGAATAACCAGTTCCGGGGGGATTTTATCCGGCATATCTGTTTTTTGCAGCCAACTCATCCGCGCCAGCTGATACGATGCCCTGTGATGCTAGATATTCCTCATATCTGCCGGGAAAGTCAGTCACTCCATCGGGCTGCATATCAAGAATTCGAGTGGCCAGTGAGGCGACAAATTCCCGGTCATGGCTGACAAAAATCAGCGTGCCGTCGTAGTGTTCCAATGCAAGGTTGAGTGATTCGATAGACTCCATATCCAGGTGGTTGGTCGGCTCGTCCATGATGAGAATGTTCGGTTTGATCATCATCAGTTTGCCGAACATCATGCGGCCCTTCTCGCCGCCAGAGAGTTTGCTTACCGGCTTTTTGATGTCATCCTGGGTGAACAATAAACGCCCTAGGATTCCACGCACATATTGCTCGTCATCACCGGGGTTTCGCCATTGACTCATCCATTCAAATACATTCATCTCTTCGGAAAAACTGTCAGCGTTGTCCTGTGCGTAGTAGCCGATATTTGCATTCTCTGACCATTTGACGTCACCGGATTTCTGCGGCAATTCGCCGAACAGGGTTTTAAGCAAGGTGGTTTTACCGATGCCATTGGGGCCGATGACTGCAACGCGTTCACCCACTTCAACCATCATGTTGAAATCTTCAAAAAGCATCTCGTCATAGCCGTTTGAAACCTCTTCCATCTCAAGCGCCAGGCGAAACAGTTTTTTCTCCTGGTTGAAACGAATAAAGGGATTCACGCGGCTGGATGGTTTGACTTCTTCAAGTTCTATCTTGTCGATCAATCTGGAGCGGGATGTTGCCTGTTTCGCTTTGGATGCATTGGCGGAAAAGCGGCTGACAAAGGTTCTGAGTTCAGCAATCTGTGCTTTCTTCTTGGCATTATCGCTGAGCAGTCGTTCACGCGCCTGGGTCGCCGCCGTCATGTATTGATCGTAGTTTCCAGGGAACAGGCGCAACTCGCCATAGTCCAGGTCTGCCATATGCGTACACACGCTATTGAGAAAATGGCGATCATGCGAAATGATGATCATGGTCGATTTACGCTGTTTCAAAATATCTTCGAGCCAGCGGATAGAGTCAATGTCAAGGTTGTTGGTCGGCTCATCCAGTAACATGATGTCAGGGTCCGCAAACAGAACCTGGGCCAGTAACACGCGTAATTTCCAGCCCGGTGCAATGGCGCTCATCGGTCCAAAGTGTTGCCCCACGGGAATGTCCAGCCCCTGTAGCAACTCTCCAGCCCGGGATTCAGCCGTATAGCCATCGAGTTCAGCAAAGTGAACCTCAAGATCGGCCACCTGCATGCCTTCCTCTTCCGTCATTTTCGCTAAGGCATAGATGCGGTCGCGTTCCTGTTTGATTTTCCACAACTCTTTATGCCCCATGATGACTGTATCGACAACCGAATACTCTTCAAAAGCAAATTGATCCTGGCCAAGTACCCCGATTCTCTCATCAGCATCGATCATTACCTGACCGGAAGAGGGCTCCAACTCATTGGAGAGGATTTTCATGAATGTCGACTTGCCGCAACCATTGGCGCCGATGAGGCCGTAACGGTTACCACCGCCGAATTTGATCGAAATATCTTCAAAGAGCGGTTTGGCGGCAAACTGCATGGTGATGTTAGCTGTAGAGATCACTTGATAATGTCCGTAAATTTAAGAATAAACATAGAGGGTTATCCGGGGAGGCGCATTCTATCCTAAATTAGGTGAATTGTAATTACGGTAAGCAGAATCGGTAAGTTATTTATGGGCAACTATTGGGTAAAACGAAGCTTCCGCACCCTGCACGCGCCCCTCACCTGCGTCCCTGTAGGCGAATCGTATCTCTTTGGCGCGGAAATTGATGCGCCTGGTGTCTCGACACATCCTAGTGCAGTAGCATGCGTCGGTTGCGGAATGGGTGATTTGCCTTTTCAATGTGTGATATGACGCGTTTTTTTACCGATAGCAGCAATTTTCTGACTGAATTGAGAAATATCAAATTCACGTGCGGTTGATGTTGAATAGAATGTTTCAGACTTACTTTTCGTACAAAATTTGCAAGAGTCGATCTCAACTTTTTAATGTCAAAGAGACCCTTCTAATGAATACTCGATTTCACCATCGGCGAGTTCTGCTTGTTACTCTCGTCGCCACCCTGATTCACGGCGCAGCCGTTGCTGAAGATGCTCAACTGCCGACAATCGATGTCACTGCATCACCGCTGATCGACACACCAACGCTGAATACTTCGATTGTCAGCGAAGAGGAGTTGAAGTCCCTGGCGCCCGCCAGCAGCGACACCACCAGGCTGCTGAGAAATACTCCAGGCCTCAACATCCAGGGCTCCGGCGGCGTCTCCAGCCATCCGGTCATTCACGGCTTCGCCGACGACCGCCTGCGCATCAAGGTCGATGGCATGGACCTGATCTCCGCCTGCGGCAATCACATGAATCCACCGCTCTCCTATATTGCCCCGACCAATGTCGGCAGCGCAGTGGTCTTCGCCGGCATCACCCCGGTGAGTGTTGGCGGCGATAGCATCGGCGGCACAATTTTGGTCGATTCTCCCGACCCGGAGTTCGCCATAGCTGGAGAGGGCGTGCTGACAACGGGCGAAATCGGCGCCTATTACCGCAGTAACGGGGATGCGTATGGCGGAAACATTGCTGCGGCTGTCGCCGGTGAAAAGCTGAGTCTTAGCTATAGTGGTTCATACGCCGAGGCCGATAACTATCATGCTGGCGGTGATTTCAAGCCGGCGGGGCCGGCTGCTGCAGGAAGGAGGTACCTGGAAGGCGATGAAGTCGGCTCCTCCATGTATCAATCGACGAATCAGTCGATCAACATGGCGCTGCAACATGAAAACCACCTCGTCGAGCTGAAGATCGGCGTGCAGGACATCCCTTACCAGGGTTGGCCGAACCAGCGCATGGACATGACCGACAACGACAGTACACAGGTCAATTTGAGCTACGAGGGGCAATACGATTGGGGCGTTCTGGAAGCGCGGGTCTATAACGAACATACCCGGCACAAGATGCAGTTCTTCGATGACAAGCTTTTCTGGTACGGCTCCAATCCACCGGCTACCACCTATACCGACGGTGTGCCTTGTACTCCTTCGGGCGGCAAAGGAGGCTGTGCTGCGGGCATGCCCATGGATACCGAGGGTGATAATACCGGCGTGATCGTCAAGGCGGAGATCCCCTTGTCAGAGCGCGACCTGCTTAATGTCGGCGCAGAGATACAGAATTACCGCCTGGATGACTGGTGGGACCCCTCCGGCAAAGGGATGTGGCCGGATACGTTCTGGAATATCAATGACGGTAAGCGCGACCGTGTGGCTATATTCGGTGAGTGGGAGGCGCAGTGGAACAACCAATGGCTGACTCAGTTCGGTCTCCGCGGTGAACAGGTGAAGATGAATGCAGATGAAGTACAGGGATACAACCCGATGTACAACGGAGATGCTTCCGCATTCAATGCTGCTGACCGTGACAAAACTGACAATAATATCGATGTAACTGCACTGGCGCGCTTCACGCCGGATGAGATGAGCAGCATTGAGTTCGGCTATGCCAGAAAAAACCGCTCACCCAATCTCTATGAACGCTACGCCTGGTCTACCGGAGGTATGGTCATGCGCATGATCAACTGGGCTGGTGATGGCAATGGCTACGTCGGCAATCTCGAACTGGAGCCGGAGGTCGCCAACACTGTCAGTGCAACCTTCGATTGGCACGATGCTGAGCAGGAGAAGTGGGGATTCACGGTGACGCCCTACTATAGCTACATCGAGGACTATATCGATGCCGAACGTTGCGGCAGCTCACGCATGATGGGGAGCCCCTGTAATGCAGCGAACCTGAGCGCAACAGACCAGTTTGTCTATCTTCGATTCGTCAATCAGTCTGCCCACATCTATGGTGTCGATATCTCAGGGCATTTCACTTTTTCCGACCATGACCGCTATGGCAGTTTTACAGCAACCGGATTGCTGAATTATGTGCGTGGCAAGAACGAAGATACAGACGACAATCTCTATAACATCATGCCGTTGAATGCGAGACTTGCGGTCGTGCATCGCCTGAATAAATGGACCAACACGATTGAAGTTGATCTGGTCGATGATAAAAATGATATTTCACAGGTGAGGAACGAACTCGAGACAGATTCATATGCTCTGCTGCATCTGCGCAGCAGCTACGAATGGAAACAGCTGCGTTTCGATTTTGGCATCGAGAATGTTTTTGACAAATTCTATAACGACCCGCTGGGCGGCGCTTATTTAGGCCAGGGAAAGACCATGTCTCCAACCGGCGTTGCCTGGGGAACTTCGGTTCCAGGTATGGGACGTTCGATATATGTCGGCATGAATTACAAGTTCTAGCGGATAACTGTTGTTTGTCACAGACATGAACCAGATTGCGCCATGAATGAAATGATACAGATGTTGGACAAGGGTGGCCCGATTGTATGGGTGTTGGCCGCTTATTCGGTAGTCGGATTGGCGATCGTCCTGGAACGCTATTTTCTGTTTTTGCGCCTGCGTCGGCTGCCCCGGGATGTGAGTCGTAATCTTGAGAGATTGCTCGATAGCCCGGGTGCGCAGGCAGCGGTTGCTGACCTGAAGGGTCCGGAGGCGAGAATTATCCAGGGAATGGTCGAGGCCGATCACCAGGGCGTCAAGAACCTTGCGATGGTTGGAGAACGCATCAGGGACGACGAGCTGCAGCGCATGGGGTTTGGTCTGCGCACGCTTGGCGTGTTGAGCAATACGGCGCCCCTGCTGGGACTTCTTGGAACCATCACTGGTTTGATCAAGGCATTCATGGTGATCGAGGAGGCAGGCGGAAGGGTTGACGGCCAGGCGCTCGCAGGCGGTATCTGGGAAGCGATGATAACGACCGGAGTCGGTCTCAGCGTTGCGATTCCGCTGCTTATTCTGCTGCATTTTCTTGAAGGGACAGTGGATCGCCGTGCGCAGTCAATGGAACGCTGTATCGCCTTGCTGCTTGAACGCCGCAGCGGCAGAAGCGTCACGACGAAAGAGTCCCACGCTGTGACGCCTCATTGGGAGGGGATAACGGATGGGGTATAAGCGCCCCAGGCACAACAGTGTCGTTCTCAACCTGACGCCTCTGATCGACATTGTATTCCTGCTGCTGGTGTTCTTCATGTTGACCGCCCATTTCGTCGAGGATCAGGCGCTGATTGTTGATTTGCCTGATGCCGATAATTCGCCTGCCGCAGCTGAGCACGAAGAGACTGTTACGGTGATTATCAGTTCTCAAAGTGAGATTCTCATCAACAATCAGCCGGTTTCCGATGATGAGTTGGTGGAGTCTTTACGCAACGCTCTGGATAAATCGGAAGATCGCATGATGCGCATACGCGGCGACAACGAAGCCAGCCTTGGTGTTGCAGTCAAAGTGCTCGATGCTGCTGAAGCAGCCGGGGCTAAAGCAGTGGATATTCTGACCGAGAAACCATGAGATTCGCTGATGTTGGTTGGCGGTTTGCTGCAGTCATCTTGTCATTTAGCCTGCACATGGGGCTTTGGGCCGATTTCGCAAACAGGCAGCTCTCCACGGCGCTGGAAGAGTTGGAGACTCCAGTCATATCAAAGGTTAGAATTGCATTTTCTGCTCCCACTCCTGTGCCGCCGGAGCCGGAACCGGAGCCGGAGCCGGAGCCAGAGCCACAACCAGAGCCAGAACCAGAGCCTGAACCAGAGCCTGAACCTGAACCGGAGCCTGAACCAGAACCAGAGCCTGAACCTGAACCGGAGCCTGAACCAGAACCGGATCCGGAACCAAAGCTGGAACCAAAACCGGAGCCCAAGCCCAAGCTAAAACCAAAATCAAAGCCCAAGCCAAAGCCGAAATCGAAGCCCAGGCCAAAGCGGCAGCAGGCTTCTGCAGCGCAGGTCAAACAGAGCCGCAAGCAGCGTGATCGTTATATGGCAAAATTGCTTGCAAGAATAGAATCAAAAAAGCATTATCCGGCAGCGGCGCGCAGGGGGAATGTACAGGGCAGGATAGGCGTCTCTTTCACCATCTCCTGTAATGGGTCTATTTCGAACCTGAGGGTGGATAAGGGCCCCGCGCTGCTGACGCGTGCGGCAAAATCCGCGGTAATTGCCGCCAAACCATTGCCAAATCCGCCGAAGGGAGTCAAATGCCCCAAAACGATCCGTTTCGCGATGTCTTTCCGCCTGAATAAGCGATAATGAGAGTCTTTGGTGGAGGCAATTCAGATTGCTTTATTGCCGGGAACCTGGAAATGCTTCATGATAATCCTTTGAGTGGTCAACATCTTTACAAATGAGCCAAATTTCAATAATGACTCTCGCCAAGACGCAAAGCTTCCGTATCCCTTCTCACGCCCCTGACCTACATCCATGTAGGCCAAGCCCGCCAAGAAAAACCTTTGCGGTCTTGGCGTCTTGGCGAGAGAAAACATTCTCTTTCATGTCTCTTAACTCTGAGATATGGTTTCACTAGCCATCCCTCTTCTCATCGGACTCTTCAGCGCTTTCCATTGCATCGGCATGTGCGGCGGCATCATGACTGCGCTGACCCTTGGATTGCCTGAAGAGACGCGCTCCTCGCGCCTGAAGCTGCTGCTCTCCCTGAGCCTGTATAACGGCGGCCGTATTCTCAGTTATGCCGTGGCGGGAGGGATTGCCGGCGGCATCCTGGGTGGAGCCG
This sequence comes from Chromatiales bacterium, assembly GCA_030145485.1. Lineage (GTDB taxonomy): Bacteria > Pseudomonadota > Gammaproteobacteria > Chromatiales > Chromatiaceae > Sva-25. The sequence goes on along the minus strand of JAQYVP010000106.1, from coordinate 1,458 downwards.
CTGGCTTCATCGGGCCGCAAAATGGTCTGGCCGTATTGCAACGCATCGCAGCGGTGATCCTGATCCTGATCGGGCTGCACATGGCAGGCTGGCTGCCGCAGTTGTCGCGTATCGAACGAATCGGCGTGCCGTTGTGGAAGCGTATTGAACCTTTGACACATCGACTGATGCCATTCGACTCTCCGTGGAAAATTTTTCTCTATGGTATGATCTGGGGTTGGATTCCCTGTGGAATGGTCTACACTATGTTGACCTCGGCATCCGCGCAGGGCGGGTATGTTGCTTCCGGGCTTTACATGGCTGCTTTTGGAGCAGGAACGCTGCTGCCTGTAGCCAGCGCGGGCTTTGTGGCTGGCTCGCTGCGCAAATGGATTGCTGCACCGCAGGTGAGGCTCTTTTTCGGTGTGCTGGTTATTGCATGGGGGGTGCTTGCATTGGTGAAGCCTGATTTTGCAACCCGTTTACACACAACACATTTGTCTCTGGGCAGCTCCCGGTTGTTGAATTCGTACAGCTACTACTCTTTAAATACAAGATCTAGACCACTGTCCGCCATGCGTTCAGTGTAGATGTAATCGAATGATGAACGCTGCCGGATTATTTCAAGTACAGCCGGCGTGCATGGATGACCAATAAAGGCTACGAGTTTGTTCAGGGTTCCATCGAAATCCTGCAGCAGTTCCTCGTAGGTGAGGAGCAACAGGTTTTCCACATCACGATGCGCCCCACCAGCTCAATACATGATCGAACTAGTCGCTGCGCTGGATTCTGCCTCCAGGAACATCTCCAGCCACTGCTCCCAGGTACCGCTGTAGCCTCCTGACCACTCTTTTTCTCGTTCAAAAAAGTAGTAGGAGACTGGCACGTCCTTGGGATTGCGCGCAATGTAGATAAATCTCCCTGGGCTGGCTAATGGACCACCCGCGAGCGCCATGTTGTCTGGCATATGGCTTTTGAAGATTCTTGGAGGCGGCGTGGCATCGACTACCCGCCTCTCACAAGGATATGGCCAGGAGCTTTCCAGCCAGTGCATGCAGCCCCGTAAGGTTTTATCTTCAAATGACCTGATCTCGACGATGATACTTCGAGTCCAATTTCAGCACCAGGCGTAATTCTGTTCCCGGAAATTTGGTTTTCGTCGCGTTCAACTCCTCGCATATTTTTTCGATGACAGCATCAGAAAATGGTTCGCCATGTGTTGAAGCAGGACTGTCAACATTCCCGTATTCTCGTTCGGTAGGTGATCGGCATCGGATTTGTAGAGCGCCCGTATCAGGCTGCGTGACTCATCCGGATGCTTCACTTTGTCACGCAATAGATTCGCCATCGCTGTCTCCGCCCGGTAGGCAATCATTTTGATGGTGTCAATCAGGTGTTTGCTCGGGACTGAGATTTGATCTTTCTCAAAGTATGTGCGAGCCTGCAAAACCTAGATGTCAATTATCGGAATAAGGAAGG
>JAQYVP010000061.1 GCA_030145485.1 Chromatiales bacterium | reverse complement strand
AGCTTTCTACCGGTCCTCTCCAGGTGTTTTTGCAGCTTGATCAACTCCGCCTGATAGGCTTTGAGCTCCTCCTTGTTCTGCTGCTTTAAGAGTGCCAGTTCGTCGGCTGTCTTTTTATCCTGTTTCATCGCTCATTGCCTGAGGCTGCACGGTGAGGCTGTGTCATCTTTTTGATCGTATTTTCTCCTTTGACGCCATTGCTCTGCTTCCGAGGGTCGAGGTATTTACTCTGTTATTATCAACTAGGGATATTCATCCGTGCAAGCTGTTGTGTAAGGAACAGCCTCTTTGTCACACAATTGTCACACTTCAAGAGGTAAAATGTTCCATCAAACAATATTGGCAATGGATGATTGATGACCACTCACATCCTCATTATCTGCCAGCTCATGTCCAGACTTTTACATATCAATCAATATGGTGTACCTATTTTCATGAAGGAGCAGTTCTATTCTTAGATAATTTATTCGCACAAGAATGGGTACAGATTTAGGTACATCCCCCAACTCATTCAGGCACATTTAAACACTGGTCAGAGGATTATTGCTGTAGTAAGATGTTGTTTCAGTGTGTTTTATTGTGTGCAGGTACAGTTATTCGTACCTATATATCAGTCTGAAAATCCTCGTGTCGGCAGTTCGATTCTATCCCTGGGCACAATATATATCAAAGGCTTATCCAAATAACTGTGTAAGCATTTTTCTTTGTATGTGTAATTCCTGTGTAATTGTACTAGGAAAAAGTCACTACTTGGTGTCGTGATAACGGCTTTCGAGTTTGTCCATTGCTGATCGAGTATGGTCGCCATTCTGGTGGCTGTAACGCTCCACCATGGCAAGGGTTTTATGGCCCGATATTCGCTTCACCGTTGGAAGATCAACCCGAGCCTACACCAAGTGTGTAATCGCTGTGTATCTCAATGTGTGCCGCACCACTTGGGTGGGGTCAAGTCCGGCGGACAACACCACTCTTTTCCATGGCTTCTTGATATTCATGGTATGGCCACTCCTGGATTCGTTTGAAGGGAATATCCATGCTTGCTCTGATTCTGCCGCCTCAATATAGCCTTTGAGAAAGTCAGCAAGATGGTTTGTGAATGGTTGCTCTCTGCACCCCTTTGGCTTGGGGGATGTAGATGATACGTCGTCTCAGGTCAATATGTTCCAGTTTGATCGGGAGAATCTCGGAACTGCGCATGGACGTCTCTAAACCGATGACAATGAATGGATAAAGAGGAAGAAACTGGTCTTTCATCGCGGCCTGTATGCTAAACATCTCTTCGGGCATCATCTCACCTGACTTCGTGTCCTTCTTGAGATCACAATTTCAACTCGATTGGAAAGGAATTCATGGTGTCAGCCATTGGTCAAGGGTGCGTCGCAACGGCTTGCTGATTGCAAAAGATAGCGGTGCAGATACGCGGGTAGTCGAGTATTTCGCCTTCCTGCACGACTCAATGCGGAATAACGACGGCTCTGACCATGATCATGGCAACAGGTCAGCGGTATTTGCACTCACCCTCCGTGAGACTTTCATTGATCTCGATGACTCAAGGTTCTCGCTTCTCATTACAGCTTGCGAAGGCCATACGCACTAAGACTTTCATGACGATGTGACAGTGCAAACGTGTTGGGATGCTGACAGGCTCGACCTCGGCCGCGTCGGAATCGTTCCCGACCCAGACCGTCTGGGTACTGACAAGGGGAAGCAGTTAGCGGACCAGCAGAGAAGCACTCAAGGGTGACTCTAGAGACGATCCGTAAGGGTATGTGTAACGCTATTGAGATGAGACCATATTGGCTATCTGTAATAGCTGGTCAGTGTTTCTAGCCAGATCGACGATGATCAGCTGTCTCAGCGCATCATGCTCTACCAGCACCTCCCTTTCAGCGTGGAATGCGTAGTCGTCCAGCCAAATGAAGGGAGCATTGAAATCGATGGCTTCTGTCTTTAGCGTTGACCAGTTTGTTGATCCGACACCCTCCAATAAGGCAAGCGCCTCATCTGAGACAACCTGCGAGATGGAATTCAGTGCATGTGCTGTATCACCCTTGTAATGCGTAGAGAGGAAGTGGCAGGTGTGCCATGTCGTCGCTACTTCAAGAAAGTTTGTGAGGTGGTTCGCCTCGACTCCCTGCTTGGTGATTAGCACACCATCAATGTCGAGGTAAATGTTCATGTGCTGTCCGGGAAAACCATGTGCCGTTCGAGGATTATCCGATGGTAAACCTTAAAGAGCCATCTTGTCCACTGGGGTGGGTGTTGATGCCTACGTGGCTGACCGGGGCGGAGCGCCTGCCCGATGCACAGCGAGCGGACCTAGGCCGCCTTCAAGCACAGCCGCCGGAAATCCGTGGGACCGGCTATGTGGTACAGGCGATAGAGGCGGCACTGTGGGCTTTCTGGAACAGTGATGATTTTCAGGAGGGAGCTTTGATGGCGGTCAATCTGGGTGAAGATGCTGACACGACCGGTGCAATCTATGGGCAGCTTGCTGGTGCTTATTACGGTCTGAATGCAATACCGTTTGAATGGCGCAAGAAAATAGCGATGTCCAATCGGATTCTGAAATTTTCCGATGCGCTGTACGCGTTCGCAAATCGAAATGATTTTTCCAAAGAGAAAGAAAGTGACCAAACAACCTAATAATCTCAAAATTCTCCCATGCCTCGATTCGGAAGAAATGGCTGCATCCAATCGGCGGGAGTTGTACATTCTACGAAAAACGGCTGCTGCGCTTGGCAGGTCTGCGGTAGAAACTGCCAGTAAAGGCCATTACCGCACCAGTGCAGGCACCAGGGTCGATTGGAAAGATCTTGTTCAGGCTGCTTGCTGTGCGAAGCAAAGCATCCGTCCGGACGATCCACTGCCTCGATACGAAGGCCCTTCATATCCTGAAACACGCATCCAGGTTGCTAATGAGACAACCCTTGTCACTGGACGAAGACTCGTTGAGAGTAGGGTGCGTCCTCTTGCACTGAATTTTGCGAACGGTATTACTCCCGGGGGAGGATTTATGTTCGGAGCACGGGCACAGGAGGAGGTGCTTTGCCAATCCAGTGCTCTCTTCGAGACACTTCTACATGACCCTATGTATGAAGAGCACCGGCTGCGCCCGCTGACGGACTCTACCAACTGGGCCATCTACTCACCAGACGTGCCTGTCTTCCGCACGGATGATGGGGCAGAGATTGATTTCCCCTGGCTACTGAGTTTTATAACATGCGCCGCACCCTATGCACCGGGTGTCGGCCAACCGAAATCCGGAGACCTTCTGCAGCAGCGGATTCACCGCGTGCTCGCAATTGCACGGGCATACGGACATTCGTCTCTGGTCCTCGGTGGATGGGGCTGTGGTGCCATTGCAAATGATCCCTATCGCACGGCAAAAGATTTTAGGAAGGCGCTGGAGAATGAACTCAGCGGAGCTTTCTCAGATATCATAATCGCTGTCACTGATTGGTCACCCGAGAGGAGAACGCTCGGTCCTTTCCGCGACGTTTTTACTAAAGGCGGGAAAAGGTGAACTACTCAAGCGTCTCTGTCCAGCATCACACAATAAATTATTGCATGCTCTTGCAGTCATGCTCTTGAGGCTATCGAATGTGGGATTTCTGTCGTGCTTGGAGCCATGCTATCCATCTTTGATCCCTGAATCTGAGACACAGCGATGTCTGTGGCGCATGGATGTCAGGCAATAAAAAGCCCGGCATCTCTGCCGGACTGATTCTCCTCAAGTTAAGTTACCGGGATCAGGGGATCAGTCAAAGCTCGAACTGCTTCAAGTACCGTACCACTTTCAAATAGCCAGCAGTCGTTGTCGGCATGTGCTTGAAAGGATTGTTATGGCCGAGTGCGACATAGGGCTTTAACGCCGATTTCACTTGTTCATCAATCATCGGTGCGAAGTATTCTGTGAACGCATCACGAAGCGCCTCCACATCAATCTCACCTGGTTCACGGTGCGGCGGGACTTCAGGAGCATAGCTGAGAATCTCATCGATGTGGCACATTGCGACGAACTCTGGATCATAGCCGAGATCTTCTTCTTGCTTTGGTTCTGGGAGTTTCAGAACATTGTCAGATTTCGCTGGCTCCATTGGCTTTGGCACAACGCACGACTGATGCACCACCGCTGGTTGTTGCGGATAATAAAACGTAGTCCTTGCATCACACTTCCTCCCGAGCAACACGCTCATACGAACCTTTGATACCCTCTCGGCGCACAATGATGTCTATGACAGGCCCGTGCGCTTCGTCGGTATCTTTACCGCAGTCATCGCAGGTCGTCCACTTAGGCTCCTCGATATCGATGTCTCGCAGGTGGCAGTGGTTTGTTTTCCAGTCGAAATGCGGGCAGTTGCCGCAGTTGTCTAATCCTCCGTTCGGCATCAGAGTTCTCCTCTTTGTGCCAGGCTGACAGTTTCATCAGCGGTCACAACAATGTGATCCAGCACACGCACATCGATTAACGCGAGGCTATCCTTCAGCCGCTTTGTGATCTGGATATCAGCATGGCTCGGATCAGCCACACCGCTCGGGTGATTGTGCGAGAAGATCACAGCAGCCGCGTTCACCTGCAGAGCAACCTTCACCACCTCCCTGGGGTGCACACTTGCACCGTCGATGGTGCCGTAGAACGTCTCCCGAAACTCGATCACTCTGTGGCGCGTATCAAGAAACAATGCACAAAATACTTCTTGCTCCCGCTCACCAAGCCGCAGCTGTAGGAATGCTTCAAATGATTGCGGTGAGGTGATGGCTGCGCCGGGTTCGCGTAGTCGGCGGCGCAAGACATCCAGCGCTCTGCGAATTGCGTAATCCTCCCGGGCTTCGGTGTCGATGCCTTCGAGAGACGGTCTGGCCGGGTTGATGTTGTAGACCTCGGCCTCTTCGCTATTTACTTCGCGCACAGCATGCAGCTTGCGTATTGTTGAAAGTGAGTTCATGGTAATTCTCCTCGGAAACGCGCAGGCATGAGCCTGATGGTGGTCTTTGTTAAACCGTGAAGGTCTACCCCCATGTTTTCACCGTCGCTGAATGTCAGCTTGGCAAACGGTTGCCCTGTAGCTTGCGACACCTTGGTCAGGTATGGCACGTTGAAACAGATCTTCTTGACCTCAACGTCACCAATCCCCACAGGATCGAGGACCCGTTCAATGTCTGGATAGGTGCCATCGATTACTTTCACAGGCAGCACCTTGAATGCTTCCTTGCCATCCTGGAACAGGGAGACTGTACCGGCGTCTCCATCGATCTCGAAGACGGCATAGTCTGCTTTCTTGGAGACGGTGCCATCGATATCGAGGATGATCTCTTGCGGCATGTCGGCGCAGTCGGTACCGTCGAATGGAGATCGCGAGATGATGTGGCCGTTGGTGCCGGTCAGGAGGCCTTTAACGAAATCAAAGTGGATCCCGTTGAGGTAGAAGCGAACATCCTGATGACCTTGCGTGGCCATAGCCAAGCGCAGCTCAATGATGTTGCGGGTGATGAATTTCATGGTATTTCTCCAGTTTTAGAAGGCTTCGGCGACATTGCCCGGGTGCCTTCAATCTTGGTTAAATCGACCCGTGTTACTCATGGGGAGTGTCACCTCCCCGGTTAAATCAGTCACTTGTCACAGGGTGACTGTGTCCAACATCGTCTGCATGTTGTCAGGTTGAAATTTGCCATAGTGTTTCTCGATCATCGAAACCGATGTGCCGGCGTATTGTGCTACGGCCAGGATAGGCAGACCATCTCTCACCGCTGAAGATAACCAGAAGTGGCGGATGCTATAAAACACTGCAGCAGAGTCCACACCAGACGCCCTGACGGTTTTCTCCATTAATCTGCTGCGCTGACCCATCTTCCATGCACGGCCATCAGCAGACGGCAGGAGCGGTGCGTCTGTAGGTTGTCCTGTCACCAGGTTCGTGAAGAACTCCAACGCATCAGATCGAAGCGGTATATTCCTGGGGCCGCACTTCCCGGACAACGTGATTCGCCCATCCTTGAGATCCTGTACCTTGGCGTTTTTCAGTTCACCAAGTCGAGCCCCGGTCAGGACCGCCGCCTTCAGCAACGTGTGAAATGCGCCGGTGGTGACGTCAAGCAGACTCTGCACCTCCTCAGACGTCAGCAAGAGATCCCTGCATCCATCAACAGCAGGATAGGCCTGGATGAACTCCCAAGGCCGCTGTGCGACTTTGCCGCGGCGATAGGCCAGATTCAGTGCGGCCTTTGTCGATGCGAGGATGTGGTTCGCTGTTGCTTTTGATTTGCGTGTGGTTTCAGCATCACCACCGCGCACCAGGTCTGCCTGCCAATCACCCAGCTCCGCCTGGGTCAGGGTGTTGATGTCTCTGCGCATGAACTGCGCCAGATGCTTATCCAGAGTCCGGCGGGCAGCAACTTCTGCAGACATTGACTTCCTGACCCGCAGGTCTTTGCAGTAGTCCCTCACTGCTTGACTGACCAGATAGGGCTTTGGTGCATCTGCAACAGTGAAGTGCTCCATCGCAGCAGAGAGGGCCTCTGCGTAGTCCCAGGACTCACTGCCGGTGATATCTGATTCCAGTAAGGTGACTTGCGTGGAGAGAGCTTGGAACGCTGGATCTGGGTTTTGATAGAGGGTTGATGTCTCATGATCCACTCTCCCGGAATTCAATGCGACCTTCGTCGAACACCTTCACATCGATAACGAACTCCTCTTCCCTGTGCTTGTAGAACAGAACATCGCCGAGTGAGAATCGCCCACTGATAATGATCCCCGTCTGGTCGTCCCAGTCGGCGAACCACTGCGCGACTTCTACACTCGATGTCCAACTGTATCCATGCTCTATCTTGCTGTTTGTTGCATAGACTCCGCGATGCAGGGTGAACTCCTGATCTGGGTCTTGGTAGCCCACCGGCGCGGAGTCTCCTGCATCCATCAACGCAGACCGGTTGCACAGGGGGAACAACTGCTCCAACTTTGGATAAGGGTCGGTGCTGTCGATATCGATGTTATGAGAGGTGAACACCGGTATCAGGAACTGTTCCAACCACCCCAGCCGGTGAAGCAGGGCTCGGTTCCGCAATACATAATCGATTGCTTTGTGCTTGTCGACGAAGCTAAGCACCTCAGCCGGGTTGTCGGAGAGCAGGTGCTTCATTGCGTCTTTCGGAGAGAGTGTGCCATCGAGAAGCGGGCTCAGTTAATCTAGGTATTGGCTGCGTCCGGTGGAACGGGTGTCTTCGATGTGGTTGTTCATAATCTTCTCCGATGCCAAAGAGAAAGAGTGCAGGGAGCACCCTTGGCATCTGGAGAGGGGGCATCCGTTTTAGCTGGATTTATGAATCGCCCGCAATATTGAAGAAGTAAAGCGGCGATGTGCTGGTAGGACTCTATAGTCCCACAGAGGCTCTTCCCGTGTTAAGGGAATTCGTCATCGGGGTGAGCAACTGGGGGCAAGAATCCCGATGCCACCAAAATAGTAAAATCATAACCTGCTGAAACTATTGAACTAAACCGGTCAAAACGACGTATCTCCCTATCTTGCCGATCGAGACCAGTAGCAGGAACAGCAAAAAAGGAGTCTTGAAAAAACCGGCGATCAATGTCAATGGATCACCGATGAGTGGAACCCAGGCAAGCAGCAGTGACAACACCCCGTAGCGGCGAAACTGCTGCGAGGCGCGTTCGATGCCTCTTTCATTGAATGGAAACCAGGGTCTC
>JAQYVP010000245.1 GCA_030145485.1 Chromatiales bacterium | reverse complement strand
GACGCAATAAACACGAGGTCAATCGGTTTTTCTACCTGGCATCCTTTGTAGATGCGGATAAATGCACCGTCCTTAATAAAAGCGGTATTTAGCGCAGCAAATGCCTTTTGGTCTATGTCTGCACAACTGCCCAGGTGCTGCCTAATTGAATCAGGATCAGCTTCCAGCTTTGCAGCAATGTTGCTTATATCAAGCCCTGGTTCCAGGTGGTCAACATTGGAGTGGGCTGGGGCAAACTCACCATCGATAAATACCATACGGTGAGTGTCTTGGAAGTTTTTCAGTAAATCTTCAGTGGCATCGTCGGCGACTGGTAAATCGTTCAGTGAAAATCGATGACGCAACATTGCTCTGAGATCGGTGTATTTCCAATCTTCGTTGCGGGTGGAAGGGAATCCTAAATTCTGAAAATGATCCAGGCTGGACGCTCTGAGATTTTCTAACCAATCATTGTTTTGCTGGTCGAATAGCGCCCGGTTTTCCGAATGCAAGACGACGTAGGCGTTCAAGCTGTCTGTTTCAGGTGAACTAGAATGCATGTTTGTGGCCACTGTTACGCGGATGCTCCGGCCGCTGTCTCGGGAAGCTGTTCAATCCATCCGTAACCTTTATCTTCAAGTTCGAGAGCCAGAGACTTATCGCCGCTGCGCACAATCTTTCCATTGGCTAAAACGTGAACATGATCTGGCACGATATAGTCTAACAATCGTTGATAGTGAGTAATTAATAATACCGATCGATCTTTTCGGCGCAATGCATTGACACCATCTGCCACAATTTTAAGCGCGTCAATATCCAGACCTGAATCGGTTTCATCTAAAATCGCCAGCTTGGGTTCCAATACCGCCATCTGCAGAATCTCATTGCGCTTTTTCTCGCCGCCGGAAAAGCCGGAGTTAACGTCCCGCTTGAGCAATTTCGGGTCGAGTTTGACCTCGGATGCTTTGGCGCGCACCAGCTTGATGAAAGAGACGGCATCCAACTCTTCCTCCCCACGGGCACGGCGATTGGCGTTCAGCGACTCGCGCATGAAGGTCATGTTGTTCACGCCGGGCAGTTCGACCGGGTACTGCATGGCGAGAAATACCCCTCTGTGGGCGCGTTCCTCGGTTTCCAGTGACAGCAGATCCTCGCCATCGAGCAGCGCCTCTCCCGCTGTGACCTGGTAGCCGTCACGCCCGGAGAGTGTATGCGAGAGGGTGCTTTTTCCTGAACCGTTTGGTCCCATGATGGCATGCACTTCACCCTTGCCGATTTCAAGATTCAGGCCGTGCAAGATGGTTTTGCCTTCGACATCAACCGTAAGGCTTTTGATAGAGAGCATGCTATTTGTTTTCATCTGGTTCATCCGACTGCTCCTTCGAGCGTAATGTTCAATAATTTCTGCGCCTCGACGGCGAACTCCATCGGCAGCTCGTTGAAGACCTCCTTGCAGAAGCCGTTGACGATCATCGAAATGGCATTCTCTTCGGAGAGGCCGCGCTGACGGCAGTAGAAGAGCTGGTCTTCACTGATTTTCGAGGTGGTGGCTTCATGCTCCACCTGTGCCGTGGGGTTGCGCACTTCGAGATAGGGAAAAGTGTGTGCGCCGCATTTGTCGCCGATCAGCAGCGAGTCACACTGGCTGTGGTTGCGCGCATTCTCTGCTTTCTGGCCGATGCGCACCAGGCCGCGGTAGGTGTTTTGCCCTCTTGCAGCGGAGATGCCCTTGGAGACGATGGTGCTGGTGGTATTTTTTCCGATATGGACCATCTTGGTGCCGGTATCGGCCTGCTGCATGCCGCGGGTGACGGCGACAGAGTAGAATTCGCCGACCGAATCGTCGCCTTTGAGGATGCAGCTGGGGTACTTCCAGGTGATGGCCGAGCCGGTCTCCACCTGGGTCCAGGATATGTGCGAGCGGTCGCCGCGGCAGTCGCCGCGCTTGGTGACGAAGTTGTAGATGCCGCCCTTGCCGTTTTCGTCGCCGGGATACCAGTTCTGCACCGTGGAGTACTTGATACTGGCGTCATCCATGGCGATCAGTTCGACCACGGCGGCATGCAGCTGGTTCTCATCGCGCATCGGCGCGGTGCAGCCCTCCAGGTAGCTGACGGAGCTGCCCTCTTCGGCGATGATCAGGGTGCGTTCAAACTGCCCGGTTTTGGCTTCGTTGATGCGGAAATAGGTCGACAGCTCCATCGGGCATTTGACGCCTTTGGGAATGTAGACAAAGGTGCCGTCGGTGAAAACCGCGGCATTCAGCGAGGCGTAGAAGTTATCGGTATAGGGAACCACGGTGCCGAGATATTGCTGAATCAGCTCGGGATACTCCTGAATGGCCTCTGAGATGGGGCAGAAAATCACGCCGGCATCGGCCAGGTTCTGGCGGAAGGTGGTGGCGACCGAGACGCTGTCGAATACCGCATCGACTGCAATTCCGGAGAGCGCTTTTTGTTCATCCAGGGGAATGCCGAGCTTGTTGTAGGCATCTAACAGTTGGGGGTCGATCTCATCCAGGCTTTTCGCACCCTGATTCTGTTTCGGCGCCGAGTAATAGGAGATATCCTGAAAGTCGATCTCGGGATATTCAACATGCGCCCACTCGGGGTCGACCATGGTCAGCCAGCGGTGGTAGGCCTTGAGCCGGTTTTCCAGCATCCATGCGGGCTCACTCTTTTTTGCCGAGATGTGGCGGATGGTCTCCTCGCTCAACCCTGGCGGGAATGTATCCGATTCAATATCGGTGACAAAGCCATGCTGGTAGCTTTCCTGCACCAGCTCTTCGACAGTTTGTTCAATTGCAGGCATGATCTGTTGTCCAATAAAAACCTAGTAATATACTGTGTTATTAATAATGGGCTCTTTTGCAGCAGATTACAATGCCATTATTTGTGGTGTTATTCGGCAAGTTGGCAGTTGGCAAGGGACGAGAAATGTAAAACCCCTGGGATGACCGCACACATAGAAGTGTCGTGTGCCATTTGTGAGATAATGCTGACTGTATACTACTCTTTAAACACGAAGAACCCGAGGGTTCCGGAGAAAATGAAATGAATCTATTGAAAAACAATGTTGGGAAAATCGACCGCATCATACGCATCGTGGTGGGAATCATTCTCGTGGGTAATGTCTTCTATGCCCTGCAGAACCCCATCGGCTGGCTGGGAGTGATCCTGATCGTGACGGGAATAGCCGCGATCTGTCCGCTCTACTCGATCCTGGGGATCAATACCAAATCAGCAGCTGAGAAAATTGGGATTAAATAGGTTTCTAATATTCATTGGTATGAGGGAAGGATGGGTTCACAGTGGAATCATGAATGAGCGAAATCACTGACGAAATCACTGAAGAGTTGCTCGACTCCATCCGCACTACCCAGGCTTGTTTGAAGGATGTGCGTGAACTTGCCGGTAAGCTGGGTCATCTCTCCGTGGCGCAGACCGAGTCGCTGCTGATAAAATATGTTGAGGAGGGTGAAGAGCTGGCGGTGAGTCGGTTGCTGCAGGCATGCGCTCTCAACAAGGTGAAACTGGACCCTGAGAAACTCTGTCAGAGTATCGGAGTCAGCGAGGCGATGGCGGATTCCGCTCAATGTTTCACCATACAGGAGGCTACGGCAATACCACCGCTGCTGGCGAGATCGGTTTCCGAGGAGCTTTCCGGGGATAGTCAGGCCTACGCCGCAGTTCTTGCCGCCGAATTGAGCGTCAAGTTTAATCTCGACCACACAGCGGTCATGAAGGTCCTGCGCAAGATTGATCGCAAACCTTTAGGGGCGGAGTCCAGGATGTTGGTCGCCAGCAGCATGGCAATGCTGCAGATGAATTCGGAGGGTTTGGAGCTCAAGCGACCCTACACTCCTTTTTGGACCAATATCAAGCTTCAGGATATCCTTCCGGAGCGTCGCCCCCACGCTGTTGTCGGTGGCACTTACACCGTTAGGCGAGCGGTGCCGAAACTTGGACGCAATGAACCTTGTCATTGCGGCAGTGGCAAAAAATATAAAAAATGCTGCCTGGCTGGAGACCAGGAGTTGTTGAGTGATGCCTCGGAGTACGCGGGAAAGACCAGGAGCGAGATAAAGAGTAATCCTGGCCTGGTCGATGATCCTGCGGTGATCTATGAGATGCGCGCCTATGAGTTGAAAAAGCTCGATCCATCACAGTTGGGAGAAGAGCAGGTCTATGCAGGTTATCGGTCTGCAACGTCCTATGGGCTGCGGGAAATCGCCTTCAAGATGCTTCTGGAGTGTGAAAAGCGCCCGGGGAAGGAGAGTTTTGATCCAGGCCATTTCGAGGATCTCATCAGGAATGTGCTGGAGGCTGGTGAGATCGAACTGGCGCGAAACATCAGGGATCATTGTGGTGATGCATGGTCTGACCCGCACTGCATTCAGTTTAGCTTCGATTTGCTGGAGAACCAGCAGCGGTATGAACTGCTGGAGCAGGAGTGCCGCAAGTCTCTCGCCTCGAACAAGGATGCAGGGATGGCGGATGAGTCATTAGTCAGTCTCGCCTATCACTTTGAACGATGCTATCCTGCTATGGCGGTTATGTTCGCACGTGCCGCGATCGCAAGTCATCCGGATAACGCCCTGGACAATTCACTGCTGCTGGATCTCATTCGTGGTGTGAGGAGTGACCTTGACCTGGATCTATGGGAGGATCCCGTCGAAGAGTTATTCGACTGGATCGAGGATCGCGCCCGACTGGAGAGAAAAACGGAATTCGAGAACGCCGAGATCAAGCGGCTCTCTGAAAAACTGGAGGATGCCCGCACCGACCTCAATGAAAAGAGGCAGGCACTGAGCGGAATGGTGCAAGAATTAAGCAAAAGTGAGAAAAAGTTGGAGAAAGCGCAGCACCTCGGCGCCCAAAATGTACAGGCTGCTCAGGATCACGACAGCGGAAATCACGGCAAAGATGAAGCACTACAGCGACTGCGCCGCCATGTGGAAAACCAGCAAGCGGAAATCGGCGAACAGCAGAAACAGCGTGCTGATCTGCGTAAACAGTTGGCGATAGAGCGCCGCAAGCATGCGCAAGAGGCTCCACGGAAGAGAGAGACCGATGAAGAGGCTGTTGCTGAAGAGAATGTTGTGCTCGAACCCTCCGGGCGTCCGTTAGCGCCTGAGTATTCCGATACTTTCCGCAAGAGCTGTGACTCCCTGCCACCAAGGATAGCCTCCAGGGCAATTCTGGCGGCAGGACGTTTTGCCTCCCACGAACCAACAATCTGGCAACAGACTAAACCCATACAGCGCCTGGCTGAACGCTACCGTATCCGCATCCACCGTGACTACCGCATGATCGTCCACTGGAAACCCGGTAAATCGCTGCATATTCTCGATGTCATCCCGCGGCAGGATCTGGTCTCATGGATCAAACGGCATGGTTGAAACTCGAAATAGCGCGAGACGTAACACCGGAGTTCCTGTTCTCGGGCAGGCCTTCAATCCCGTTTAGGAGTTGTGGATGTCGTGCATAACCGGGATTTGTAGAGTGCAACAAAATAGGGCAACCTTCACCATGCCTTAAAATAGTTTACGCATTTGCTGTCATCCCGAGGGATGTGAGGCACGAAGCTTCCGCGTCCTGCTTACGCCCCTCACCTACGTCCATGTAGGCGAACGACAAGGGATCTTGATGCACGGAGCACCAGAATCTCTCCTTCGTCGAGATGACAAACTGTAAACTGGAAAGTTAAGGATGCCCTAAATAGAATATTTTTTTAGTCTGCGATTGCTTGTAATGTCACCAATCTTTCAGATATAACGTAATAATCTTCCATTTCTCTATTTGATGCAAGCTGATAGATCTTTCTTGCTTTTTCATTGTCGATATGAACATTAGAATTAATAACACCATGTGCATAAATATCGCCCCATCCGATGTAGCCCCACGCATTATCCGGGTAGTCATGAATTAACTTTTTATATACCTCTTCTCCTTTTTCTATATCTTCAATTGCATACAGAGAGTCGGCTTTTGCACGATACATATTTACAATAATAAGCTCTAATGACTCGGGAAACAAGTTGCAGAATTCATCGCAATATCTTATCCGTTCATGATGAAAGTATTCATCTTTTAATGCCGCATTCCATAATTCTGTTTCAAGATCCTGACACCAGTTTGAAAGAATTTGCAAGCCTTCAAATGTTTTTTCTGCATCATCTATATTGTTCATATCAGAAGTAAAATTCTCTTTCAGATGCTCCCATACATTTAACCATTTAGTGCAACCATTGATGATGTTATTATTTCCTATGTCTGTATAGCCATCCTGCATCAAATCATTGATATGCTCGGAATTTATTTTTTCCGGCGCTAATCTGCCCCATAAGATTTCGCTTGACATCCATATGAAGTCAACATCAAATCCAGATGCTTTAATATGATTATCCCGGATCCAACCGGATCCCAATTCAAATGCAGAGTGATGTTGCTCTACTTGTTCAAGAAATGACTTTGTATCAAATGGCACTCCAAAGCGATGCAGCATACGAATAATTTCTTTGGTCCTTAATCTGTCAATTTCCTCCAGATTCCAGTGATAATCCCTGGCATGTTCATGGGTTACAGCTGGCATAACTATCTGTAAACAGCATGTTTTATACTTTTTCCCACTACCGCATGGGCACGCTTCGTTTCTTCCTGTTTTAGTCGTTTTGATGTGATTCTGATATTTTATGAGAATGGGTATTCGTTTCACAATATCTGAGACGACACCTCGTCGTGTTTGCAATGGCGGCATTCATTAGGAGCATTGCCACCGCTTGTCAGTATGCCAACTTTATTTATTTTATTAATTTGTATCAAGGCGGTTTCCTTCAACGTGTGTGTGGTAGATTATCAGGTATTCTAACCCCGAATAGAATTAAATCAGGGCGTCAAAGGGTTGGACTCTCACTGTACCATCTTTGTTGATACCGGCGCACTCCTCATCGAGCAGGATGAAGCAATTTCCCCGGCTCATGGAGGTGAGGATACCCGAACCTTGCTGGCCGGTGCTGACGACGCTGAGGTTGCCATGCTCATCCTGACTGAGGATGCCGCGCAGGAATTCGTAGCGCCCTGGACGTTTTCGCAGTTCCTCATTGCATCTTGCCTGCAGGATGAAGGGTGCGTAGGGTGTTCCTGTTGAAAGGTGGTGCAGGGCGGGCAGCACGAACTGGTAGAAGGTCACCATCACCGCCACCGGGTTGCCCGGGAGACCGAAAAAAGAGGCGTCTCTGAGCTTTCCGTAGGTAAGCGGGCGGCCGGGCTTCATGGCGATTTTCCAGAAATTCATCTCTCCCAACTGCTCGAGGACGATCTTGGTGTAATCAGCCTCGCCGACGGAGACGCCTCCCGAGGTGATGACGATGTCGGCCATCCCGGCTGCAGATTCAAAGGCATCTCTCAGTGCATCCTCGGAATCTCCAATGACGCCAAGATCCAGCAACTCCACGTCGAGGCGCTTGAGCATGCCGAAGAGGGTGTAGCGGTTGCTGTCGTAAACATCACCTTCATTCAGCGGTTCTCCGATACAGCGCAACTCATCTCCGGTGGAGAAGAATGCAACCCGCGGGCGTCTGCGCACCTGTACTTCACCGACTCCCAGCGATGCAAGGATGCCGAGGTCTGCGGGAATCAACCGGCGTCCACTCTGCAGCACCGCACTGCCGGCAGCGATATCTTCGCCCGCCTGCCTGACATTCTGACCGCTGCGGTGCTCGCTGGAGATGCGAATCTGATCCTTGCCATGGTCCAGGGTATGTTCCTGCATCACCACGGTGTCGGTGTTGGCGGGCATTGGCGCCCCGGTCATGATGCGCACACACTCTCCAGGCTGGCACTCGCCGTTGAAAATATTGCCTGCATAGACCGTGCCGATGACCCTGTAAGAACGCGTCTCGTCAGTCGGCAAGTCACTGCCGATAAAAGCATAACCGTCCATCGCGGAGTTGGTATGTCCGGGGACATCGAGAGGGGAGATGATATCTTCCGCCAGGACCCGCTTCAGCGCCGATCGCAGCGCCAGTTTTTCACGGCCATGCAGTGTCGGCAGGGTGGAAAGAATATGCTCCCTGGCTGCTACAACTGAGAGGATGCCCGGCTCGTGGTCGTCGGCGCAGCTGGTTTTGACAGGTATGGTGATTGGTTTTTTCATGTGATTGTTTGATTCTATTGTAAGGTCTCAAAAAGTTCGTGTGGTTCCAGTGTATTGTCATTTTGACCAAAGAGAGAAATCCTGATGGGCTCTATGGTCTTCCTGGCGAGAGTCATTATTGATATTTGACTCATTTGTAAAGATGTTGGCCACTCAAAGAATGCTAGGTCCAAGATTTCTCCCTGCGGTCGAAATGACGTGTGACTTGCAAGTGCGCGGAGTTAATGAGGTGTTAGCTCTCTTAGCCACCGGTTCAGAATAAAGTCAGCAATCTCAGCAGGCCGGTTGAGATTCAGTTGCGGGAGATCGGTCGCTAGCGTGCCGGGTTCTGCGTCTGTTGCTATGGCGATGATATCAGGGTCGTCAGGGAACAACAGCGGTTTACCGAGAGCAGCCCGGTGCACCTCGATTTTTGGGATGTGTTCGGTTTTGAAGCCCTCCACCAGAACAAGATCCAGAGAAGCGGGATCCAGTGACTGCAGTGCTTCCTGCAGGGATGGCTCCGGTCGATGATCGTCAAACTCCCTGATCCATGCCATGCGTTTGTGTGAGGCGACAACCATCTGCTCGGCTCCGGCCTTGCGCAGTTCATAGCTGTCTTTGCCGGGGTAATCGATTTCAAAGTTGTGGTGAGCGTGTTTGACCACGCCGATATGCCGGCCAGCAGACTGCAGCCGAGGCAGCAGTTGCCTCAGCAGTGTGGTTTTGCCGGCGCCGCTGAAGGCGCAGAATCCCAGCAGTGGAAGAGGGTAGTCGATCATCTTAGCTTCTCATGTTGCTGTAGTTGCTGCTGGTCCCCAGGGGTGTTGATATTCAGGAAGGTTTCGGGGATGTCGGAGAAATCCGCCTTCGCTATCTTGTGCTGCGCGTACCAGAGGTCGATTTTGCGATCGCCGCGTTGCAGAAAGCCCAGCAGACTGGGAAGCAGGCTGACCCGCATCAGGGCAAATACCGGCTGCAGGCGTTGGCCGTCATGGGCGACTGCCAACTCGGCATCCTCGTTTTGTAAAGTCTGCACAAGGCGTTGAACCAGGTCTGCAGGCAGCAGCGGGCTGTCACAGGGGATGGTAACGATATATTCCGTATCAGCGGCTGCCATGGAACTGGCAAATCCGGCTAACGGACCCTGGTAGTCTGTCATGGTGTCGCTCACCACCGGGAAACCGTAGCGTCGGTACTCCTCGATATTTCGATTCGCGTTGATGATCAGTTGACCTGCCTGGGGGCTTACTGCTGATATCACATGCTCGATCAGCGGCAAGTCGTTGACCTCGACCAGTCCCTTGTCTTTGCCGCCCATGCGCCTGCCGCGTCCGCCTGCAAGAATGACAGCAGTAATCTCTGCCGGTTGGATGATCATGGATGGGTTCTCCTGAATGGAGTGACATTGGATGTCTCAGAGAACTCTTCTGCGAGGACACCCTGTGTCAATTGCAGATGCTTATCTGCCAGCGACGCAAAGTGGTGGGGATCATGGCTGGCGATCAATAGCGCAATACCCGACTCCTTGAGGCGAAACAGCAGTTCCAGGGTGCGTGTGCGTGCTTCGGGATCCAGATTGGCTGTTGGTTCATCCAGCAGCAGCGCCCGTGGTTCACGCAACCAGGCGCGCGCCAGGGCGACGCGTTGACGCTCACCGCCGGAGATTGTTTTTGCATGGTTGTCTGCGATTGCAGTGAGGCCTGCCCATTTCAGTGCTTCCGAGATGCGCTGCTGACACAGGCAGCGATTGTGTTTATCCGAGATGGCATATGCCAGGTTGCTGCTGACACTGCCGTCGAACATGTAGGGATGCTGGTGCAGATAGAGTATGCTGGTGCGCAGGTCTGAGTAGCAGCGCCGCCAGCGTGTAGCTCCGAGTCCCATATCGACCGAACCCCGGTCAGGTTTTTCAAGACCAGCCAGAATGCGCAGCAGCGTTGTTTTACCGGCGCCATTCGGACCGGTCAGTACAGTGCCTTCGCCGCCGATCAGTTGAATGTTGACGCCGATGAGTCCGGGGCGTCTGCCAAAACGTTTGTGGACGTCGTTGAAGTGAAGTTTCAGTGGGGTATGCGTCATGCCGGTTGTCCTCCACCCCGCAGGTGATAAAAGAGTGCGTTGAGCGTAAACGAAAGCGTCAGCAACACGATTCCAAGGGCGATCCCCTGGGCAAATTCACCTTTGCTGGTCTCCAGTGCAATGGCCGTCGGGATATTGCGGGTGTAGTTGAGAATATTGCCACCCAGCATCATGGATGCGCCCACCTCTGCAACGATGCGTCCAAATGCGGCGAGCAGTGCGGCGAGCAGGCCGAAGCGGACTTCCCACATCACCGTGGAGACGGCGCGCAGGGGGTTTGCTCCCAGCGTCAGAGCAGTTTCCCAGGCGCGTCGATCCGCTGACTGCAGCGCCGAGTGCCCCATTGCCACCAGAATGGGAAAACTCAGGGCAATCTGCCCCAGTATCATTGCTGTTTGAGTGAACAGCAGCCGCCAATCCCCCAGGGGACCCTGGCGGGAGAGCAGCAGATAGAATGTCAGGCCAATCACGACAGCAGGAATCGAGAGCAGTGTGCTGAACAGCGAGATCAGCACTCTGCGGCCTGGAAATCTTCCATAGGCAAGCACAAATGCAGTGAGCAGAGCCGGAGGGGTGGCGATCAGAATGGCTGTTATTGATACCTGGAATGAGATTGCAACGATTTGCCATAGCTCTGCATCTCCACTGATGAGCAGAAACAGCGCATTGGATGTGGCGTTGCCTAGTGTCTCCATGATTTTCGTCTGTTTTATCGATAATTATCGGCCGACTCTTGTGAGGCGGCGATCTGGTCACTATTCGCAGATGGTGTAAACAGAGGTGTTTCATCAATACGATAGTCGCCGATCAGCTGTTGAGCCTCCTTTGATCGTATCCATTTGATTAGCGCCAATGCGCCCGTGCGATTGATGTCAGGATAGCGTCTGGCGCTGACAGCGATAATGCTGTAAGGATTATGCAGTGCTTCATCGCCTTCAAAAAGAATTTTAAGAGTGGATTTGTCACGGTAAGCCAGCCAGGTGCCGCGGTCTGTGAGTGTATAGGCATCCAGTTCTGTTGCAATTTGTAATACTTTCCCCATGCCCTGTCCTGCCTCCCTGAGCCAGCTGTTATCCGCTTTGATGCCGGCGGTTTTCCACAACTGGTTCTCTTTTTTGTGGGTGCCGGAATCATCCCCGCGTGAAATAAAGAGCGATTGCGCCGCGGCCAATCTCTTCATTACGGCAGTGATATTAGCTGCTGAGCCGATCTTCGCCGGATCATTGACCGGACCCACCACGACAAAGTCGTTGTACATGACAGCGTGGCGATGGTCACCATAGCCTGCATCGACAAAGCTGGCTTCCGCCTCCGGGGCATGCACCAGCACGACGTCAACATCACCATCTTTTCCCATGCGCAGCGCCTTGCCGGTGCCCACCGCGATGACATGCACCTTGTATCCGCTTGCCGAGTGGAAAACGGGAAGCAGGTGATTCAGCAAGCCGGAGTTTTCTGTGCTGGTGGTTGTCGCCAGTCGAATCAACGGCTCAGTTATGCTGTTATCCTCCGCAGCAGCCGGCAGTGTGATCATGATCAGCAAGCTGAAGAGCAGCGTCTGTATCTGTTTTCGGTGTAAGGTTGAATGCATGAATTGAAGGTGTTGAAAAGCAATATATATATATAGACATAGCAAGTCTGGGGCCATCTTGATGATGAGCCGATCTGTTTTTTTCAACCCATTGTTGATGTTGCCCTTCATTAGCTTGCTTGTAGAAAAAATGGAGTTGCATGGAGCAGCAGAGAGGTTCTTTTTTCTGTACCTGGTATGATTTGTATCAAATTGACCCGATAAAAGCATCAGATGTTGAGACAAAATGTCCCGCTTCTGCTAAAGTCAGTCGTCATGAATTAGAGTCAGCAGTCCTGAAACAGGGATCAGAATGGTCGAAACGCTATGTTAGTAGAGAACTACAGCCCGCAGCCAGCCGCTGTTGCACGTAATAATGAAGTCTCACTGCGGATGATGTCTGTATTGATTGTTGACTCCGATGCACAGCAGAGTCAACAGTTGCAGTACGGCCTGCAAACCCACTGTGGTTTGATCGAGATTGCAGAGGATGCTGCTTCAGCGGAAATCTTGCGTCAGAGATGTCATTTCAATCTGATCATTGCCGATATTCAACTGCCGGGAAGAAGCGCCATTGAATGGATGGCGGAACTGCGGGAACAGGGATGCGATACAGCTGTAATTTTTATGGTGTCCGAGACTGATGTGCAGACGTCAATTGCCGCACTTCGGGCTGGTGCGGCGGACCTCATCATCAAGCCATTCGACATTGAGCAGATGACCGCCTCTGCGCTGCGTTGCATGGGGAGAGAGCAGGTCAGCAGCAAGAGTCAGGTTTCGTCTGCCGAAGTGGATAATCTCTTTGCACAGTCCGGATTTGTCGGTGATGGAGATCTTATCAAAAGCGTCGGTGAGATCATCAGGCGTGTCGCGCCCATGCCGTCGACAGTCATGATAGAAGGTGAATCAGGTACGGGAAAGGAGCTGGCTGCCCGTGCTATCCATCAATGGAGTGGGCGCGGCGGGGCCTTTGTTCCCATCAACTGCGGCGCCATATCCGCCGAGTTGATCGAGAGTGAATTCTTCGGTCATGTGAAAGGCGCATTCACTGGCGCTCACCAGGTGAGAAAGGGGCTCTTTACCTATGCCGGTGGCGGCACACTTTTTCTGGATGAAATCGGTGAAATGCCGCTCTCGATGCAGGCGCATCTGCTGCGGGTTCTCGAGGAGCGCACCATCCGGCCTGTCGGTTCGAACCGTGAAATTGCCGTCGATGTGCGTGTCGTGGCTGCGACCAACCGTGATCTGGATGCTGAAGTCAAGGCGGGGAATTTCCGTGAAGATCTCTATTTTCGGCTCAACGTACTCTCGATCCGAATGCCGGCTTTACGTGAGATACAGGATGATATTTCAGTTTTGGCCAGGCATTTTGTCCACGCTATTGCGCGGGATCTGGGCGTACAGCCGCCTGAACTGGGCGATGCCGAGCTGAATTATCTGTGTTCTCATGATTGGCCTGGAAATGTGCGTGAGCTGAAAAATGTCATTGAACGCTGTCTGCTGCTGAACAGCAAACCAAGCCAGTGTATCGGTGGGGGGCTCGCCGCTTTATCTGATGCAGATGTTCTGGAAGATGATGTGGCGCTGGCCGGTGTTGAAAAAAAACATATTCTCAAGGTGCTGGAGATGGAAGGCGGGAATAAATCTGCAGCTGCACGCCGCCTGGGCATAGCGCGCAAAACCCTGGAGAGAAAGGTTCGCGCCTGGGCTCAGCAATAACCAGGGAGGGTCTGAATAAACCAGTGGGATGGGGGTTCGGGGGAAGGGCAAGCCAAATGCTCCTTATTACACATTGATAGTTAACCTTTCCCCCGTAGAAAAACTTGCCTAATCATCACCCCATACCAGTTCGCCTGATTGATCTAGGTCATATCCTGTCAACGACTCGGCCAGTGTCAGGCATGCTTTCGATTTGAGGCGTGACAACAGATCCTGGAACAGCCGGCGAAACCAGATGCTGCGGGGCAGGGCCAGATCAAAAGACTCCCACCCCGCAGGGAGAAACTTTAGCCCGAATTCCCTGGCGGCTGCGCGTGCGCCGGGTGCCGCATCAGCGATATTCATGGCGATGGCTGCAGCCGCATCCCGTTCAGACAGTGTGGTGAGCTCCGAGTTGAGATGATCAGCGCTCAGATTGTGGCGGCTGAGCATCTCCATGAGGAAGCGTTGTGCGCCTGCGCCATTCTGGCGAAGCGCCCAGCGAAAGTTGCGATCAAACAGTTGCGGTGCATCCGTGATTTCATCGTATGTCTGTGCATTGAGCATAATTCCCTGCTCTCTACGGAATAGTCGTATGAGAACCCACTGCCGGTGCTGCGCATATTGCTGCAGCAATGCGGGATGGCGTAGATGACTCTCCCTGTCGGGGCCCCAGTGAATGCCGCAGGCATCGACGCGGCCGGCCTGCAGCAGGTCGAGCCCGGGCCTGGTGCCGGTCGGTGTGTAGCAGATAAGTGCATGGGAGCCGCTGTCCCTGGCAAATTGCATGATAATGCGATACAGCAGCGGGTCGTCGCTGCCGGCGATCACCAGGCGGTCAGTCAGCAGTCCGCCATGGGACGAGTCGAGTACCCAGCGATCAACCAGTTCGCGCGGAAACATCCATTTTCCTGTGACTTTGGTCGCTGGAATTTGTCCATCATTGACCAGTGTGTAGATCTTTTTTTCATTCAGGTGCAGGTAGGCTGCAACCTGTTTAACACTCATGAAGTTTTCCAGTGGAGAGAGCATGCTTGTTGACATTATCCAGCCCCGCCAACGGCCTTTGGTATGGCGTCAAAGAGGAAGTTATCAGCGCCGTTATAGATCAGAAAATGCCGTCCTTTGGCGCGTGCGATCAGTGTTACGCCAACTTTGCGGGCAAGATCCAGTCCCATGCGGGTGACGCCGGAACGGGACAGCAGCAGCGGTATACCCATTTGAGCCACCTTGATGACCATTTCCGATGTGAGTCTGCCGGTCGTATAGAAAAATTTGTCATGCCCCGGTGTCCTGTTCAGCCACATGTGGCCGGCGATGGCGTCCACCGCATTGTGCCGGCCCACATCCTCGACAAATAGTTGTATGCGGTCGTCCTGACAAAGCGCGCAGCCATGCACTGCACCGGCGCGTTTGTAGACAGCATTGTGATCCGAGAGGCTCTTCAACATGGCGTAGATGCGCGATTGACGAACGCTGATCTCGGGCAGTCTGATTTTCTCCAGATCATCCATGATGCTGCCGAAAACGGTTCCCTGGCCACATCCGGTAGTGACGGTCTTGCGGCCGAGTTTCTCATCGAGGCCCTCTACACCATTAAAAGTGGTGACCACTGCAGCATCAGTCTCCCAGTCAATTTGCACTGCTTTGATGGATTCAATATCCGGCACCAGGCGCTGGTTGCGCAGCCATCCCAGGATCAGCAGTTCGGGGTGGGTGCCAAGAGACATCAGGGTGACGATTTCACGCTTATCCAGATAGACGGTCAGCGCACGTTCGGCAGCAACATATCCTTCTCTGGTATTTCCCGACTCATCGACTGCAGTGACGGCAGATGTGGCGTCGAGTCCTGCATTGGTCAATTCCGGCTGATAGAGAGAAGGGATGCTGTTCATGTAGGTTTTCCTGTTGCGGCTCTGCAATGAAATTTTTTAAAATCTAACTAAAGTGGCAAGCAATTTCTATACCGCATGAGAAAATTCGTTATAAAACGATTTTTCACAGGGTAATTGGGGTGTTTTGTCACTTGTGTATGAGGATGATGGGACATTATGTCGCGCTTTATGAGCTTTGTTGCCACTGTTGCTCTCTTTTTGGGGGTGGTTATTGTGCTTCATCAGTGTATTTTCTCAGGAGCCTATGCTTGATGGAGGTTCCATCAAGTGATTGGTACATAAATTGCATATTTAACAGACTATTTAGCAGACTATTCAACAAACCATTTGATTGGATAGAGGCGAGAGCTAATGAACATGACCACTTCGCTCAATTCAGACTCCCCCCAGCCTGATCACTTTGAACTCAGCGTCATCATGGAGGCGAGGCGCAGCCAAAGCGCCTGGGCCGACGAGGAGTGGAGTGCGCTGGGCGTCACTGCCGGCTCTCAATTTGATGCGCATGAGGAGGAGGTGCAGGAGATCTTTCATGAAGAGGATGTCAGACGCCTGCTCTTTCCCGGTTTCCGCATCATGCTGCATGTTGATGAGTGTGAGAGCTATTACCACAACCTGATGGCGCCTCATCCGAGTTGTTACGTGGTTGCCGATATCGATGAGAAGAGTCAACCGATTCCGTTCCTGGTGACGCTGAGTTTCGATGAGGCACATGCCTATCTGGAGGGTGATCAGGAGGTGTATGCAGTGGATATCCCACCCGAACTCTATCGTTGGACCGAGGTCTTTGTGCTCACTCACTATGTGCCGCAGAAGAAGAGGAAGCGCAAGCTGGACAACTGGAAAAAACAGTCCGGGAGCCGCCATGAAGCAGGCTGATCCGGTTGAAGAGAGTGGGGCTGAAGAGGTGGCAGGCCAGGCAGAGGGCCGACTTTCCAGGTGGTCACGGCGAAAACAGAAGTCGAGAGCGGTGGAGGATAAGCCAGGCACTCCTGTGGCTGCTGTCGAAAAAGAAGTAGAAACTGACGAACAGTTGCTGCAGCCTCTCACCGATGAAGATATGCCGCCACTGGAAATGCTTACCGAAGAGTCTGATTACACCGGGTTCTTGTCTCCGAAAGTCAGTGATGAACTCCGCAAGCTGGCGCTGAGAAAGCTGTTTCACGGCTCGAAATTCAATATCTGTGACGGTCTGGATGACTATGATGAAGATTTCACCAAGTTTGCCAAGCTGGGTGATGTCATTACCGCAGAGATGCGCCTGCGCGCTGAAATGGAGGCGTTGAAAAAACTGCAGCAGCAGGGGGATGTGGATACGCAGGTTGTTGGAGAGATGTCTGCCGATGATGCGCAAGAGAGTGTGGGTGACTCTATTATTGATAAGGATATCGATAAGGAGTCCAGCGCTTTTGCGGAGACGGCATCCGTGGAAGATGGAAGCGAAACAGAAATCAAAACAGAAGCATGAGCGAGAGTGAATTGAATACGATATCGATGCAAAATCTGCGCGCCAGAGAGGCGGCGCAGATCGCACTTGAAAAACTGAAAGTCCAGCCTACCAGCCTGCTGGAGTACCGATCTGCCGGCCGTGTTGCCGTGATAGGAGGTGAACAGGCGATTGAACTGGCTCCACGCTTGAGCGGGGAGCTTCATCCCCAGGTGATATTGACAGGTGGCATGGAGGAGCCCGGTGCGCCATTGGTCTCCGTGGGTGGAAGAAGCATCGCTATAGAAGGCTATCTGGGGAACTTTACTATTCACCTGGGAGAAGCCGGCAAACCCAACAGAGAGATTGTCGAGGTCGATCTGATCTGGGATCTCAGCGGCGAGCCGTTGCTGGAGATGCCGATGAAACCGCCGGGCTATGTTTGCAGTGATGATTCCGAAGAGAACGTGCAAGTGGCTGTTGAAACCTTGTCGAACCTTGCCGGCACATTCCAGAAACCCAAATATTTCAACTATGATGCGTCGATTTGCGCACATGCCCGCTCCGGAATCACCGCCTGTACGCGTTGTATCGACGCCTGCCCGGCAGAGGCGATCAGCTCTCTTGAGGAGATGATAGAGGTAGATCCCTATCTGTGTCAGGGTGGAGGTGTATGTACGGCTGTCTGCCCGGGGGGTGCGCTGACCTACGCCTATCCTTCGATGCAGGATACGCTTGATCAGGTGCGCACACTGCTGCAAGTCTATAGGGAGTCGTGCGGTGATCATCCTGTACTGGCGTTTTTCGCAGAAAATAATCAGCAACACGAAGTACAGGGTGAAATCACGCAGCAGCTTGCTGATAACGTGCTGCCGATGGTGGTCGAGGAGCTGGCCAGTACCGGGCTGGAGGTGTGGTTTTCCGCACTGGCTTATGGGGCCGGTCGTGTCGTACTGGTTGATCGGGGCTCGATGGCGGAACGAGTGCGTACAGCGCTGCAGCAGCAGATTGTAATTGCGCAGGAGATCCTGCAGGGCATGGGGTATCCGGCCAATGCCATTCAACTGCAACCGCTCAGCAGTGTGGAACAGCAGGCTGAAGTCTCGATGCCGGTGATCGAGGCCGCCACATTTTCTGCTGCCGGTGGAAAACGGCAAACGTTCTTTATGGCGATCGATCATCTCTATGCGCAGTCGCAGTATAAAAAGCCGATGGTCAATCTTGCTGCAGGGGCACCGTTTGGCGCGGCAACAGTTGATGCGGAGCGCTGCACCCTGTGCCTCTCCTGCGTCAGCGCCTGTCCGGGTAAGGCTTTGCAGAGTGGTCATGATGCACCGCAAATTCATTTCATCGAGAGCAACTGTCTGCAATGCGGAATCTGCACCCGCACCTGCCCTGAGGATGCGATCTGGATCTCGCCGCGTCTGTTGTTTGAGAGGGAGGCGAGATCGACAGCCCGGCTGTTGTATGAAGAGGAGCCGTTCTGCTGCGTCGCCTGCGGAAAGCCATTTGCAAGCCGCTCCATGATCGAGAATATGCAGAAAAAACTGGGTCAGCATCCAATGTTTCAGAGCCAGCGGGCGCGTGATCGTCTGCTGATGTGTGAAGAGTGCCGGGTGGTGGACGTTGTGCAGGATGACGATGCGATGGGTGCGGATATGGGGTCGCGGCAGCACTAAGAGATTATGCTAAATAGAGCAATATTTTCGATTCATTGGGTGATTTTGCCCCCTATTGGTCATTATTTTCAGAAATATGTTGGTACATACCTTGCAGCATAAGCCACATGAGAAACAAAAAATGAAAACCCAGTCAATCGCAGTCGAGCAGGAGCTTGATGACGTTGTTTTCGATGATGAAATCAACAGCATGCTGAATCTGAATGAAGAGCAGCAGTACCGGGCTGCAGCATACAGTCTGCTTGCGGCTTTGTTGAGAACGCCGCCGGATGCCGGGTTGTTGGCGCAGGTGGCGGGTTTTTCACAGGTTGATGCCTCTTCCGATGAACTGGGGTTGTCCATGTCGATGCTGGGGCTTGCGGCTTCGACCAGCAATGTTCAGCAG
>JAQYVP010000182.1 GCA_030145485.1 Chromatiales bacterium | reverse complement strand
AAGAGCGGGCCGGCTCGTTCAATCTGCCCCGCCTGGAGTGCAGTCAACGAACTCAGCAGCATGAAAGTGTATTTGGAATTCACGTCCGAATCATCGATGTAGAACCAGCTACCTCGGTACTGGATGGCAACTGCAGCATTGTCAGGCGGCTCGGCCTGCGTCTTTATGACAAGCAGGTCGCTGGTGACCCGTGACCAGTCAAACGGCTGTCCGTCGCTGTCGCGCGTAACAGTTACGCGCCCCGCAGCCCTGTCGTGTTCCGGAATCTCGACGGCGTGCGACAGAAAGAACATGATACCAATCAGCGGGCGCAGTTCGAAACCAATCTTGTCGGGCCTCGGGCGTCTGCCAAGGGTATCGAGCAAGATAATCTCCCGTCCCGGCCGCAGCCCCAGGAGGGTGTAGAGTTCACGTGCTTCATCCGAACCCATGGCCGTGGGCTCGATGCGTACGGCAGGGACTCGCTTGCCGTCCACAATGTGATACCCGCTCGTTATTTCGTCGCGTTCCTGGAGAATCCGCATCAGCATCGCCATACGAGCGAAGTCCTCATACTCAGGTTCCCCGAGAGGTGTGGGTCCGGATGCTTCATGCGCATTGGACAAGCCGCTCACACGGTTCGCAATCACCCGCAATAGACGATCGATACTCCATGAGCTACTGAGCAGCAGTAGCTCATGGATATCCATGGGCGTCAGTAAATTTTGCACGAAGTCCTTGCCCCCCAATGGGGTATAGGTCACGGTCGGTCTTTCGACATAACCCAGATTGCCGCGCACGCCCACATTGCTGTCACTGCTGCTCGGCTCGAACTTGAAGGCCTCGGCCGATGCCCCCTGAGTCCAGGTAAACGAGGTGGATACACTGCTCACATTCAGCATCATCGGATTGTCTGCATAGCGCAGTCTCACCAGGTTCAGCAGGGTTTCCTCATCATCGGTCTGCACGAGGACCTTGTTGTAATCATTGCGCCCGGCTTTTACGAGGTCGGGACCGTGCTGTGCACAGCCAGTGAGCAGTATCGCGAGCCCAAGGACGGTGGTGATCGGCGCTCTACATCTCCGGGTACCTGCCTGTCCATGGCCGCAGGAATCTGACGGGTTTGACGATTGTTGTTGCATGTCTGATTTCCTCTCCCTCTATGACACAGTCAGGTGAGCGTTCGTAATTCCGATTCCTTTCTAGCCATCAAACCCCACCAGGCTGGCGGATAGCTTTACAAGTAAGTTATATGCCTCTGTAAACTATTTGTCAGCTGTTCAACAGAGACTTGATTTATAAATAATTGAGCCCAGATCTCGGTTTGCATAAGTTTAAGCTTGGTATCCTGACTAGAATAAACATAAAAATCAGAAAACTCTTTCTCCGAGAAACCATACAACTCTCGCACAAAACCATTATCAAAATATTTCTGTGCGATTTTCATACGTGATTGTGCATTGGTAGGAAAACCAATTTTTTTTCTAAAAGCAAGCTCCTTCGGAATATACCGGGAAGCAACACTTCTCAGAACCCACTTGTCAACCATAAAATCATGGCGATGATGCCTGTAACTTGGCGAAAATTTTACTTTGTACTGATATGCCAGATTGACAGCAAATTTAACGACATCCAGATCAAGAAAAGGAAATCTCGATTCAATGCTTGATGCCATCCCCAGACAATCATTGCGATGAAGGAGTGTACGCAGGTGATAATGAAGCTGACGAAGACTGACCAGATCATTCTCATC
>JAQYVP010000149.1 GCA_030145485.1 Chromatiales bacterium | reverse complement strand
TAAGCTATAGATCCGCAGCTTGTCAGATGGAGTAAGTTCCTTGGTTTTACTCTTAGAATCTGTTTTGTGTTCATTAACAGAAATAATCGGGCAATTTTTTTTATAAATTATAGCCAGTATCTGCATCAAATCCTGTTGCAGTTTTTCCAGTTTTCCTATGTAGTCGTATTGATCAATAGGAAATACAAGAAAATCTGTCTGTGGAGCCCAGTGCGCATTTTCTCTAAGCCCTCCGTTTTCGAGGAAATTCAGGAACTCGTTGAGCGTGATTTCATCATGCTGCTGTTTATTGAGAAATTCGGCTACAATTTTTCTTTGGGATCTGTTTCTATTTTCGATCTTGTCCATATAAGCAGATAAGATTCTACTGTAAGGGTGTCTGACTATTGTGAATTTAAAATAGCTATCCAGATTTTTGAGGTCGGTTTTGGAGAGTTCACCAGGCTTTGTAAAGTAGTTGTCTTTAATTATTTGTATATCATCCAGACTTGTGACTTTTTTATTGTTTTCAGCGTTGTATAAAGACGAGATAACCGTAGAGTTAGCGGCCTTTCGCATTCTTGCGTAGACATATCTTTGGGCAGTAGAAATGGCTAATCCATTTTCTATGATATTCCTATTGAGTTTGATCGGGTAGGCCTTGTAAAAAACCGGGGTCTTTTTAAAAAAATTGAGCATAAATGTGAATATTGCTGGTAAAGGAGACGTCTGGTCTCATTATTCTGGTATTTCACTATAGTCTTCGTAACTACTCTGCACCTAGATCGATGAGTTGTTGCAGGGATTCATCGAGAATCAGCAGTTGTAAAATTTGTTCGGCCAGCGAATATTCTCCGTCCAGGTAAAGTTTTACGAAGCTGTCGACAGCTTTGCCATCGATGAACTTATTGCTGGCTTGCTGCAGGCGTTTTCCAAGATTCCGGTAGCGCATCTTCCAGCTGCTCTGCAGCCATCGATCCAGCGGCGGGTTGAAACCGCGCTTTTTGAGTTTGAAGAGCTCATCGAGTTGTGGTGCGAAAGGCAGCAACGCGAGCTTGGCGGGTTTTGTGAAACGCTGCTCCCGTGGCATGGCGAGTACCTGCTGATAAAATTCATGATCGAGCAGCGGGCAGCGCATCTCCAGTCCGTGCGCCATGGTGCACAGGTCTCCCTTGCGCAGGATATATTCCGCAAGCGTATTGTCCATATCGATGCTCAGCAATTTGTCGATGGGTTTGCTCAGACTTGCTGCTTTTTCCATATTACGCCAGTAAACCTGACGTGCAGGATGGCTGCTAAGCAAGCCGGCGCGCTGCGGGTAGCTGAATCCGGAGAAGCGTAAATTGTAGGAATTCAACCATGGGCTGCGCAGCTCCGCCCACAGCTTGGCATGCTTTCCCCTGCAGGCAAAGGGGCTGCCAGGCAGTGTGATGCTGCTGCGCCAGCTGCTGCGCAAATGCTTGTTGTAGCGTTTGTATCCGGCAAAAAGTTCGTCGCCACCGTCACCGCTGAGCACCACTTTTATCTCTTTGCTGACGGCTTCTGCAAGATACCACATGGGGAAACTGCTGGGGTCGGCGAAAGGGTCGTCGAGGTCGGCAACGATGCGGCTGAACTGGTCATTGTCGATCTCTGACGGGATATCTACGATGTGATGTTCAAGTTTGAGCTTTTTCGCAGTGCGTTCAGCGATCTCGCTTTCATCCATGCTGGAGCCCTTGAAGCGTGCTGTGAAGGCGATCAGGCGGCTCCTGTCACGGGCCTGCAGGCAGCTGGCGATAACGCTGGAGTCTATGCCGCCACTCAGCAGCAAGCCTGCAGGACGATCCGATACCGTACGGATATCGATTGAATGATGCAGGATTTCATCAGCCTCCCCCGGTTTTTGCTGAGGATTCCAGTATTGCCGCTTCGATAACTCCCTGCTTTGAAGTTGGTATTCCAGCATGCAGCCATTCTCGAGCCGTTGTACGCCATCGATGATGGAGAGGGGAGCGGGAATGTAGCGATGTGTCAGGTAGGCATCGATTGCTTTGCCTGATAGACGGCGATGTCCATCGGGAAGCCATGGCAGCAGTGCGCGAATCAGGGAGGAGAAGGCGAACTCGCCGTCACTGTGATAGTAAAGTACCGGCTTTAGACCGATTCGGTCACGGATCAGGAAGAGTCTCTGTTGGCGCAGATCGAGGATGGCGATGGCGAACATGCCGCGCAATCGTGACAGCATCTTATCGATGCCCCAGGCCTGGTAGGCATGCAGGATGAACTCCGTGTCGCTGCTGGTGTGGAAAACATAACCGAGAGATTCAAGCTCGGGAAGCCACTGCTCCCAGTCGTAAACCTCGCCATTGTAGCAAATCCAGACATCACCATCGCTGTTAGACATTGGCTGGTCGGCAATTTCGCGCAGATCCCGGATCGAGAGTCGGGTATGAATCAGCGCATTGCAGGGAGTACCGGTTGGCTCCCAGGTTTGATTCCAGCCTTGCAGGTGTTGGGTGTCCGGACCACGATGCTGCAGCGCGCTGGTAATCTTTTTTATGCTGGATACGGGGATGATGCGTTGACCAAAAAAACCGGCAATGCCACACATCTCTTATTCGCTCGCGAGAGTAGAGAAGATCTTCTGCATGCGATTCAGCATGGTGTCCCGGGAGAAGAGGTCATGCGCCCGATTCACGCCCGCATCACCGAGAGCGCGCGCATGCTCAGGATGATCCAGCAACCCGGCAATTGCCGCCGCCAGAGCTTCAGCATTGCGTGTAGGAACGATGATGCCTGTCTCACCATCGATGACGGCCTCTTCGATACTGCCAACCGCTGTTGAAATCACAGGAAGTGCGCACATCATGGCCTGCAGTATCCCCTGGGGAACCCCTTCGTTTGCCCAGGATGGCAGGGTAAACAGATCCATCGTCTGCAGCCACGGCGTGACTTCGTTCTGGTTGCCGACCAGGCGAACCCGCTCTTCAACACCATATTTCCGAATGTTGCGTTCGATACTCGAGCGACGCGGACCATCTCCGACGACCAACAGCAACAGGGGGCGATCCATTATTGCAATTGCTTCGATGAGATCATCGTGACCCTTCCAGTCACGCAGCGTGGCG
The DNA here is from genome assembly GCA_030145485.1 of Chromatiales bacterium. GTDB lineage: Bacteria > Pseudomonadota > Gammaproteobacteria > Chromatiales > Chromatiaceae > Sva-25. The sequence continues at coordinate 8,927 of JAQYVP010000149.1, read as the reverse complement.
ACTATCCCTATGATGGGGATGTCGACAGGCAGGTTCAGTTTCTCTCTCGCTGCTGTTTGATCACTGCGGTAATAGATTTGCGGATCGACCCCGGTGGGGACAGAGGTGATTTGTTCAGCGGGGAAACGGTTCTCCTCGACCAGGGTGCGACGTAATCTCTCCCCGGTTGTGACAATATGCCGGGTTGCCCTGGTGTAGAGCCAGCGAGTCGGCATATTTTTGGGGACTGCCGTGGAGATGTGTCGGGTGCGCACCATGGCGGGGCTGTTTGACAGACTCTTGCAGGCGACTGCAGAGAGCCAGCTGTCCGTAGAGCTGTGGGTATTGAGAATGTCGACCGTGGGATGATTTTTTAGCCAGTCGCGCATGGCCAACAGCCCCGGGAGATGTTTTTTTCCAATATCGAGTGCTGTTGCAGTCAATCCCATATCGCGTGCGGCTGCAAAAATCGGGGCGTCACCCGGGCACAGTAGTTCGACACGATGGCCACGATCCCGCAGTCCTGTCGCCTCGCTGAGAATACGGATCTCCTGACCGCCCCAACCACAGGAGGCTTCGGTATGCACAATATGTAGAGGTTGGTTATTCATTAATTTCCGGAAAATGTTTATTCGATGCACGAAGTTGTTGAAATATCCTGTAATTTTTCAATAACTCCGTGCAGGGAAGCAGGGTTGGGACTTGCTTTTCAGGGCTTTCCGCCGAAAAAATGCTCCTGCATTTCCGGCACTTCCGCCTTCCATGGTGGTCGAAAACAGGGATGTTTTATCAGAGCATACATGGACGTATTCACGCGTCCCCGAAAGGCTGGTCGTGACCCTGCGCAAATTCAGATAATGTTTGGAATTATTGAGATATTACAATACTACATCAATCATCAAGCAGTATCTCGATATTCTCGATAACCTGCTGCAGCGAAATCGCGTCCATGCAGGGAAGGATGCGTGACTTGTCACAAATCATTTTTTTGTTCCTCTTGCAGCTGCAGTCACCGGGGATCAATCGGTGATGGCATTTCCACGGTCTCCAGTTGCGCTCATTATTGGCTCCGAAAAGTGCGACTGTCGGGGTCTGCATGGCGGCGGAAAGATGCATCACGGCAGTGTCGATGCCGACAAAGAGATGTGCTCTCTGCAGCAGGGCTGCAATTTGGGGCAGGGTGAGCCGGCCTGCAGTGGAGACGACGCCATGGCATGCCTGCATGATGCTGTCAGCATATTTGACCTCTTTCGCATCCGGGCCAACCGAAAGTATGATTTGCATGCCTCTCTCTTGTTGCAGCCATGCAGCAAGTTCAGCCCAGCGAAGTTGATTCCACTGCTTATAGGTCCAGCGACTGGTTGGATGAAACACGGCATAGGGCTTGTCAAGCTGTATATCCGGCAAAGCAGTCCCTATCGCGGAGGTGTCGGCTGGCGGCAGCATCACCAGCGGTCCTGGCTGTGCCTGGCTGCCGAAAATATCAGCTATGGTTCTAAAATCCTTTTCAACCTGGTGGCTCTCTCTCCAGTGGTAAGAGGAGAAGGCATTGAACAGCTTGCGTTTGAAGCCAAGCCTGACATTCCAGTCATTGATTCCCCGAATCCTGGCGCGGGATAGAAGCACCAGCTGCTTGGCCCGATCAGAGTTGGAGAGGTCAAATGCATAATCGTATCGGGGGCCTGTCAATATGCGCCAGGCAGTTTGCAGACTCTGTCTCGTATCCCGCCATGATCTGCTCTTTTTTTCAGGGCGGGCAACCAGCAAAACATTCGATATGTCAGGGTTGCCCTCCAGCACCGACTCACAGCCTCTTCTGATGACAACATCGATAACCGCATCAGGATACTCATTCCTGAGCCATCGGATGGCGGGAGTCATCAGCAGGGTATCGCCGATATGCTTCAATTTTATAATCAGAATACGCATTTGGGGCTCCTATCGGCCTGGCAGGGTTTGTTCATAGATGCTGATCATCTCCTGCATCATGAGATCGATGGTCATATGCTGAAACGCATAGGTATAGGCGTTGTCCGTCAGTGCATCACGTAACTCGCTGTCATCCAGCAGCCTGAGAATCGATACGGCGAGGGCATCCCCGCTTTTAGCTTCACACAACAGTCCTGTCTGCTGGTCATGCACCATTTCCGGGAGCCCCCCGGTGCGAGTTGCGACCACTGCCTTTTTCATCAGGTAGGCCTGGGAGACGAGGCGGGTTTGCGCCTCTGTGCCAATGGAGGCGATTGCCACGATATCTGCTATCGCCAGGTAGTTTTCAATATCGTCATGATAGCCAAGAAAATGAAATCTGTCGGCATGCTTTCCCTGTTGAATCTCTTCGACTACCAGCGCTTTATAACGCTTCGTTTGCAGTGTTGCTTCACCGACCTGAATACAGCTTAATTTCTGCTGCGAGTCGAGAAGCCGGTTGCAGGCTTTGGCATAATAGAGCTGTCCCTTGTCGCTTCGGATCATGCCAATATTGGCAATGACAGTGTGATCCAGCGGTATTCCCAGCTGTTTTTTTAATTGAACAGCGTCAATGTGCGGGTGAAAGCGTTTCTCGTCAACGCCGGCTCTCGCCGTGTAGATGCTATCGGCTGACGCCAGCTTTAGAGCGATAATCTGCTGCTTGACAGCATCCGCCGTGGTAATAATATGATCGTTGCCATAGCGCCAGATCAGCGCTCTTCCGCCTTTGATTTTGATGCGGTCGGTGACATGCCTGGAGCGGATGACTTTTATGTTTGTCAGCAGACGCGTCCACATGCCGTAGTAGGCATCCTTGTTACTGTGGCAATCGAGCAGATTGATCTTTTTCTGCAGCAAAAAACGCAGCAGTTGGTAGAGTGTTTTCAGGTTGACAGAACCGCGTACTCTCAAAGCAAAGCAGGGGAGATTTCTCTTCGCTGCCTCATCGAGGATAGCCGATTCCGGTCTGGCAATGAGCCAGACCTCGTATCCTTGAGCAAGCATCCACTCCATCTGTTCGATGACCCGCAGCTCCTGACCGCCCCAGTTCATGCTGCTTTCAAAATGGGCTAGTCGTAACTTTTGCATGATCTCTTTTTCAATAGAGTGGAATCAGTAGCTATTATAAAGCATAGTGATATAGTGCAGCATATTCTGCGGGCTGGTCTTACAAGCATTGGCGGTGCCATCCAACCATGAAAGTATTATTTGTCTACAGTGGCAAGGCACAAAAAGGCGGGCTCGACCTGGTGGTGCGCCAGGAGTTACAGGCGCTGGTGGAGGCCGGCAACAGTGTCGATTTCCTTGCCAGGGGCAGCTATAAAATCCCCGGTATCCGCAACCTGACGCTGCGTTGGACTCCCGCCAATATTTTCTCATCTCTGCCGTCAGAGTATTACTACAATGCCCAGCACCGCTTCTTTTCCCAGCTTGGCGCCTTGCTGGTTCGAGTGGGAGAATATGACATGGTCATAGGCTGGACACGCCAGTCACGCAACCTTTTTCGAGCCGCCAACAAGGCGGGGGTCTTCAGTGTGTTGAATTGTACCAACTGGCATTTCAACTATCCTGCGGGGAAAGGGATCGAGGAAAAACGCCCTTGGCCATCGTACAGAAGGAGTGACCGTGAAGAGGAGTTTCAGCGCGCCGATCTGCTGCTCACCGCATCAGAATTTGCGCGTGACACCTTCCTGCTGAACGACTATGCAAATGAGAAGGTGGTGAGCATTGGGCGAGGTGCGGATCTATCCAGCTTTTCCATGCCGGACGAGCGCCGGGAGAGACCCTTCCGCGTCATTTTTTTAGGCCATGTGTGTGAGCGCAAGGGGATATTCCAACTCCTCGAGGCCTGGCGGAAGGCAGCCCTGGGCAGTGCCGAACTCTGGGTTGTCGGCAGTATTCCCAAGGAGATCGGGAAAGAGGTGCGTGATGCCGCCGATTCTACGGTCACCTTCTGGGGGCATCATGATCATCCCGAAAAGTGCCTGAAACAGTGTCACGTCCAGATTCTGCCCAGTCGCAACGAGGGCATGGCCAAGTCCCTGGTGGAGGGCGCCGCTTGCGGGCTGGTGACCCTGGCGACCAGGGAGGCTGGATTTCCCATCCAGGAAGGTGTCACCGGCTTTGTGATCGAACGTGATGATACGGATGATATCGCCGCACGTTTGTGTGAGTTGGCCGAAGACCCGCAACGATGCAGGGACATGGGGCGAGCCGCCTCTGATTATGTGAAGCACAATTTGACCTGGGAGATGTTCTACTCACGTTTTACGCAGGCCATTACAGCTCGCTTCAGGTCGGCTTCCAGATAACAGGATGCGTAAATATCTATAAGAGGAACTCACGCCAAAGCACGTCATTCATACGAAGGCCGGGATCCATAAAATCAACCGCTTACAGATAAATACGGCAACTTCACAAAAAATTGTGCATTGTTCGAGTTTGCGCAGGGTCGGGATCTGCCTTTCAGGGACGCGTGAATACGTCCATGTATGCTCTGATAAAACATCCCTGTTTTCGACCGCCATGGAAGGCGGAAGTGCCGGAAATGCAGACTCCCAACCCTACTTCCTGCACAAAGTTATTCAGATGATACTTTTCGCTTTTGTAAAATGGACTCATAGAGTGAAACCAGGGAATCTGTCATGCGCTCTACACTGAAGTGCATGGCTGTCTGATGCGCATTGCCGCCAAGTTGCCGCAGCATCTCCTGATCATTGCATTGCTCGAGTATTTGGCTAAGCCGCAAATGATCCCAGCATGGAATGACAAATCCATTCTCTCCCTCTTCAATCACTTCGCTGGCGCCGCACTTGTCAGACGTGATGACTCCAACACCGCTTGCCATGGCTTCTAACACGACATTGGGGAAGGGGTCATACATGGCAGGGTGCGCCAGAAGATCGGCAGCAGCATAAAAAGGCCTGACATCCTGCTGTACGCCAACGAAAAAGACGCGCCTGCCGAGTCCGAGTTCATCACAGAGATTTTGATATCGCTTCTGCTCCTTATCCCTGCCGACAATGATCAGTTTCCACGCAGGGGTTTCGGAGAGTGCCTGCAGCGTCGTTGCCACTCCCTTGCGATAAAACCCGGAACCTACCGAGATCAGCACCGGGTCGTCAGGCAGCAAGCCCAATTGCGTCCTGGTGCACACTCTCTGAATCTCCGTCGAGCGGCTAAAATGGTTCAGATCGATGCCGTTGTGAATAACTTTGATGCGGCTCTGCGGGATCTCCGGGTAGTGAAACAGGATCTCGTTTTTGATCTGCCGGGAGTTGCAGATGACAGCTTCCAGATCCTGATGGTAAAAAAGCGCTCTTTCGGCAGCGATGACAGCGCGATGAAACGGGGATGCTCGCAGCGTTTTGCATTTGAACCGGGAAGATGCCTTGCAGCGGATATCGATCCACTCTTGATGCACGCCGTCTCCTGCACGATAGATCTGGCAGCCGGGTACCCGTTCATGAGATTGCACAATATCGAAATGGCGCAACTGCAGTACTTCCCGGCACTCTGTGATGAAGCTTGTGAAACGGCCTGTGCGGGTCCATCCGCGTTTCGGCAGCCTGATGATGTTCATTGCTGACGGATCTTCACTCCTCCATTTCTGGGTCAGGAGTGAAATATCCAGCTGATATCGCTGTTGCAGCTGTGACAGCATGCGTTCGATGATACGTTCCGCGCCGCCGTCAGGACGGTAACTTTGGCGAATAATGGCGAGTCGGAACTTATGCATGTAGTATGATTATATACAGTTTATATCGCTATTTTACCCTTGCAGACGCGTTGCTGCTCATGCCATTTGACCTCTCAATCGTCTATATCACGCTGAATGCGGAAAAATATCTGCAGCGCAGTCTGCAATTCAGCAGTCGGCTTGGGGATGATATCCTGGTTGTCGATTCCGGTAGTGTGGATGCGACACACCAGATTGTACAGCATGCCGGGGCGCGCTTGATCGAGCAGCCTTGGCTCGGTTATGCGGCGCAGAAGCAGCTGGCGATCGATCATGCTGCACATGATCATCTCCTGTTTCTGGATGCGGATGAAATCCTCTCCGAGGACGCAGTCAATGAGATAGCGGCGCTATTGTCTGGAGAGGTACTTGCCGATGCTTATAGTCTGCCAAGGCGCAACTGGTTTCAGGGGAAGTGGATCCGTCACAGTGGATGGTGGCCTGACAGGGTGACGCGGCTGGTCAATCGCACCACGGGAAGGATGAAAAATGTTAGCGTGCATGAATGCTGGGAAACTACTGCGGAAGTTGTTCCACTGGATGCTCCGATCGAGCACTATTCCTATGAAAATTACAGCGAACTGGTGCAAAAGGCTGATTCCTATTCGACACTGGCGGCACAGCAGCTGTTCGAGCAGGGCAAGGTATGCGGCAGATCGGCGCCTTTCTGGCATGGGCTGTCAGCATTCCTGCGTACCTACCTGTTCAGGCAGGGATTCAGGGATGGCGCTGAGGGGTCGGCGATTGCCGCAACCATTGCGCTCACCTCGATGATGAAGTACGCCAAGCTGCTGGAATTGAATGCCATGAGTGATCAGTGATGTTATTGCGAGTATTTGTTTCCGAATCATGAGAATTCTGATTATCAAAACATCCTCCCTCGGTGACGTGGTGCACATGCTCCCGGCAGTAAGCGATATTCATGCCGGCTTTCCTTCGGCAACGATCGACTGGGTTGTCGAGGAAGCTTTTGCCGAGTTGCCCGCCTGGCATCCTGCGATTCATGATGTCATTCCTGTTGCACTGAGGCGCTGGAGGCATTCGCTTGTGCGGCCTAAAATCTGGGATGAGATCAGCGGTCGTATCGCTGATTTGAAAAAGCGAAAATATGATCTGGTGATCGATGCACAGGGACTCCTGAAGAGCGCCCTGATCGCCCGGCGAGCGAGTGGCGTGCGCTGGGGATATGACAGACACTCTATTCGCGAGCCGCTGGCTTCACTCTTCTATCAGCAGAATGTGTCGGTTTCCAGATCTTTGCATGCGATCACACGCAACAGGTTGTTGTGTTCGCAGGCGCTGGGTTATGCGACCACTGACCTGCCGCTGAACTACGGGCTTTCGCTGGATTCCAAGATGCCGTCGGTTGCCGTGACGCCACCCTGCATCATGGCTTTTCACGGCACCAGCAGGGTGGATAAAGAGTGGCCTGAGCAGTGCTGGATAGCTTTTGCTGCGGCCATGCGCAAAGAGAGCATCCAGGTGTTGATGCCTTGGGGCAACCAGATCGAGAAAGAGCGTGCCGAAAGAGTTGCAGCGGCATGTGACAATGTCCTGGTGCTTCCGAATCTCACCCTGACTGAAATTGCAGTGCTTGTACACTCCTCCTGTGGAGTCATTGGCATGGATACCGGCCTGATTCACACCGCTGTCGCGCTCAACAGGCCTGTGCTGGCGCTTTACCCATCAACCCGACCGGAGTTGACCGGGGCGCTTGCGCAACAGGGTGGAGCAGAGGTTGTGAATTTCTCAGGGGGGGATGTTGAGGATGTGGATGCCGTGGTGCGCAGATTCCTGGAAATTATCAGATGATTGACTTGAGGCTTCGAGGGGGACGAGGTCAATTCTGATTCGCAAGTTGTTCGTATTTTATGATGTTTGCTGTGTCTGAAAATTGGCTGCTGAAATTGTCTGGCTCTCTAAAAGGTGCGTTCAACGCTTGATTCATCGCATGCACAAGAGCCCCTGCATTATTGCATTCGACCAGATAATCCTCTGCAAGATTTCCCAGGATCTCCCTGGGACCGGAAGGGCAGTCAGTGCTGACAACCGGTGTTTGCAAAATCAGGGCTTCCACGAGAACATTGGGCAGCCCTTCGTGATCAGAGCACAGCACCAACAGGTCGGCTTGCCTGATCCAGTTGTAGGGGTTTTTCTGAAAGCCGGGAATAATCACCCTCTGCTCCAATCCATACTCTTCTATCAACGTGTTCAATGGATCTGATGGCTGTGTCAACAGCACCAGCTTGTACGGGGATTCCAGGTTGCTGAAGGCTTGAAAAAGCAGGTCGTGCCTCTTTTGCCTGCTAAAGCGGCCGACATGAATGATGTATGGAACATCGGGTATGTTCGGGTCCTGTTGCATTGCCGAGTTGCGTATGGACTCAAACGGGTAGATGTTGTGAATCACCCTGATTGTGGCATCCTCTACTCCAACTCTGTTGCGGATATCCACCGCAAGGTCTCCCGATACGGCAATCAACTGCTTTCCACGGTATATTTTTTGATATCGTGACAGCCGCCTGTGTGCTTTTTTTACTTTTCCCAAATCTCTGAGTTCGTCAATTTCAATAGAGAGGGCATCGGCGATTCTGTGCCAGACATTGTCGATTTTTGCCAGGTGGACGACTTCGTCGGTAAAAGGGAGTGTGCTGATGACGACGTCGAAGTTGTTGTGTTTGTCCAGGTTGGCGTAAACTTTTTTTAGTCTCTTTGCCAGCAACAGCTTGCCCAGTACGCCTTTTGGAGCGAGTTTCGAGCCTTTCCACAGGCTGTGAAGTTTGACTCCAGCCGGGATATCGTATTCTATGGTCTCTTCAAAGAGGATGAGATGAACGCTATGGGAGCGATTCACGAGTGCGTTTGCAAGCTTGAGTATCGCCTTTTCGGCGCCGCCACCCGCGAGATTTGTAATAATCAGTGCAAATTTCATAGTGCTTGCCACAAGGCTTCCGCTTCTCCCCCTGATTTCGTTCATGCGGCTGCGTATAGATGGGAGAGTGGAGGGACAGACTCAAGGATGGACAGTATAATACAAAACATCAACTATCAGGCTTTCATCCGGCATCATGGCCGTGGGTGAAATAGAGGTCATGAATGTTTACTCATTGGAATATTAGCAGCAACGCCAGGGCCTTTGATCAGGCGGATGCGCTGGTGGTGTCTGTGCCGAAGAGCGGCCGCACCTGGCTGCGCGTATTTCTTTCCAGCTATCTGGCCGGGCTCAAGCAGCAGCAGA
>JAQYVP010000145.1 GCA_030145485.1 Chromatiales bacterium | reverse complement strand
GAGTACTAAAGCAAAGGAGATCAACCACAGTGAGCTTCCGTCCATCAATGTAGTAATGTTCATCTGCTGATCCAATCGATAGGTGGGTATGGTTGTATTTAAACAGATAATACTTCATCAACACAAGGATGGTGCAATGATAGCTTGTTGAATATTTGATTCTATTCGCCACTGTCTGCAATGAGTACACAGCGGCCGTTTGCTGAACCCCGCAACACGCTGCCACCCTCTGAATTCCACTCAGCCGACCAGCACCACTTTTGAGATTTTTTTGAGAAATAATTTTTGAAGTCGATTTCAAAAGAGGGGGCACCCCTTTTCTGAGAAGTTGCTCTTCGTTCGTCTTAATTCGCATACGGTCAGTATGGATGTTAGTCCACCCATTGCCCCCCCCTGGGGGTCTGCTGCAACCCCCACCCCGCTCTTCCCTGTTTTCACGGTTCTATCTCCCTGTTTGCACAGAGGGGATGCACTACCACACTCATGGCTACAGTCAGGCAATGCCGGCACAGAATAGCTCAGACGCACGGAGAGTCTGTGTATGCGCATCCGGCAATAAGTTAATGGTATTCAAGGCACGCGACTTGGAGGTACGCTGGCAGCGGCTCAGAGAGCTTGTGGCTAAGGGTCTATGTGTATCCCGGCGCGGTTGGCGATGTAGGTCTGTAACTCTTCAAAGGCTTCGGGTTGTTTGCTAGTTGCTCGGCGAGCTTATCCAGTGCTTCATCAACTGCAGCAGCTCCTTTGTCTCTGGCAGCAGCGAGCATCTCGGCTTGTTGGTCGAACTGAGTGAGAGCTTGTGGGGTTAATCGGTATTCATTTATCACGAACTGAACCTTCAATACTTGTCAGCTATCTCTCCCGGCCTTGAATTGCGCTGACAACTTTTCGGCAACTCAAAGACAGGGCGAACAGGACCGCATATAGAGTGACTAACAGAGTGACTAGAAATTGGCAAAACACAAAAAAGGCCTAGCCATTTCTAGCTAAGCCTTTGATTTATATGGTGCGCCCGGAAGGATTCGAACCTCCGACCCCCTGGTTCGTAGCCAGGTACTCTATCCAGCTGAGCTACGGGCGCGTATGCTCATAGGCTGCGCATTTTGATGCGTTATCCCTCTTTTGTCAAATATATCTACGCTCATTCGGTCACCAGGCAGGGAGGAATAGGAACAACCTGAGATAGATAACAGGATGAAAATATTTTAAACTGCCTGTAAGGTTGCCCCTCTCCCAGAGCGAGGGAGCCAAACAAGAGGAACCTCTAGTTCTGTGCGCTATCGCCTATACCTGCATCTACAAGGAAAACTGTCAGAATGAGCAATCCTCAGGCCCCGGACAGTCACAATGTTGTGAATAGCCAGACAACAAGTTCACTTCCTGAAGCACCGCATGCACTCTCCGGCGACGCCATCGTCAAACTGCTTAACTCCTCAAAATCCGGCATCACCACCGAAGATGCAGAGTCCAGGCTTCAGCAGTATGGGCCGAACAGACTGCCGCGCGCCAGGCCCCCTGCCCTGGTAATGATTTTTCTTTCCCAGTTTGTCAGCCCGCTGATCTATGTGCTGGTTGCGGCGGCCATCTTTTCCGTGGTGATACAGGAGTGGTCGGATGCGGCCTTTGTCACCGGCGTGCTGTTGATCAATGCCATCATCGGGACCATACAGGAGTACTCAGCCCAGCGCGCAGCAACTGCCCTGCAGCAACTCGTTACGACGCAAAGCCGTGTGCTGCGCAACGGCGACACATTCGAAATCGACGCAGGAGATCTGGTTCCTGGCGATATTCTGCTGCTGGAGTCGGGTGAAAAAATTCCCGCCGACGTGCGCCTGTTATCCACTCATGAGCTAGAAATCGACGAGTCGCTGCTGACGGGTGAATCTGAATCTGTCCTCAAGAAAGCTGACGACCTCCTCGATGCTGATACCTTTCTCGGTGATCGCCGCAACATGGTCTTTGCAGGAACCATGGTTGAGCACGGCAGGGGCAACGGTATTGTGGTTGCAACTGCAATGTCAACGGAGTTGGGCGCGATTGCCAGTGACGTCATTCACGGTGAATCAGCCAAACCGCCATTGCTGGTTCGCATGGAGACCTTTACGCACCGCATAGCAATTTTCGTTGGGGTTGCCGCTTTGCTCATGGCCGTTGTCTCTTTCTCCCGCGGCATGTCGTTTCATGAGATCTTCATGCTCTCTGTGGCGCTTGCGGTTTCCGTTATTCCTGAAGGATTGCCAGTTGCGCTCACCGTTGCGCTCGCCATCGGCATGCGACGCATGGCAAAACGCAATGTCATTATTCGCCGTCTGCTGGCAGTGGAATCACTCGGTTCCTGCACCTACATCGCGACTGACAAGACCGGCACCCTGACCGTCAATGAGTTGACAGCCCGGCGCATTTGCTTCCCCAATGGCGATAGTTGGAAAATCTCCGGTGAAGGCATGGAGCCAGTGGGGGATATCAAACCACCGCATGCCTCGCCTTCATATAAGGAAATTGCGTTGTTGGAACGCCTCTCCCTTGCTTCGATCCTGACCAATGATGCTTTTCTGGGGATGCACGATCATCAATGGAGGCATTCTGGCGATGCCGTTGATGTGGCCCTGCTGGTGATGTCACACAAGGCGGGGATCGTCAAAGCGCAGACGATCAATGCTTTTCCCGAGGTCAGCACCCTGCCCTTCGAGTCGGAGCGTCTCTTTTCAGCCTCACTCAACCAAATTGGCGACAGGCGCTGTACTTTCGTCAAAGGCGCCTTTGAGAAACTGCTGCCGATGTGCTCCGCCATGGCATTGCCGGGGCAGGATGTTGCTATCGATACATCCAGCCTTGAGCAGCAGGCAAATGATCTCGCCGGCCGGGGTTTTCGCGTCATTGCTATTGCCTCAGGCGACAAAGAACCTCCTGACGGAGAGGCTTTCGCCGGGCAGCACCTGCATGGTCTGACAATGCTCGGCCTGGTCGGCATGATTGATCCATTACGCGCGGAAGCAAAAGAGGCAGTGGCAGCCTGCCGTGAAGCAGGTATCGAGGTGGCAATGGTGACCGGCGATCATCCCTCCACCGCATTGGCTATTGCCAAAAAACTGGGAATGGCGACAGATGAAGAGCAGATCGTTACGGGGCCGCAACTGCACGCCGCTGCCAGCGAGCAGGAGATCAATCAACTGACCCGGCATGCGCATGTCTTTGCACGCGTCGAGCCTTCACAAAAACTCGACATCGTGCGTTCCCTGCAGCGCAACGGACACTTTGTGGCGGTCAGTGGTGACGGCGCCAATGATGCGCCGGCATTGAAGGCGGCCCAGGTTGGTGTCGCCATGGGCAAGAGCGGAACCGATGTTGCCCGGGAGACTGCGGACATCATCATTACGGATGATAATTTCAACTCCATCGTCTCCAGCATCGAAGAGGGACGCATTGCCTACGCCAATGTGCGCAAGGTGATTTTCCTGCTGATCTCGACCGGCGCCGCCGAACTGGTTCTGTTTACCCTGGCTCTGATAAGCGGCCTTCCCCTGCCGTTGCTTGCGGTGCAGCTGTTATGGCTGAATCTGGTGACCAACGGCATCCAGGATGTTGCACTGGCATTCGAACCCGGTGAAGGTGATGAACTGCGCCATCCGCCTCGCCCGCCCAAAGAGCCGATCTTTAATCGCCTCATGATCGAGCGGGTCATCAGTTCTGCCCTGGTCATCGGCATCGTTGCATTCTACCTCTACAAGACTCTGCTGGATTGGGGATATACGCTTGACGAAGCGCGCAACGGCACCCTGCTGCTGATGGTGCTGTTTGAGAATGTGCATGTCTTCAACTGCCGCTCGGAGACACGCTCCATCTTCCGCCACAATCCGATGCGCAACCGCATACTGCTGTTTGGCACGGCTATCGCTCAATTGATTCATATCGGAGCCATGTATACCCCCTGGATCAGTGATGTTCTGAAAATCCAGCCGGTTTCGCTGCAACACTGGTTCTCACTGCTGGGACTGGCGTTGTCGGTTGTCGTAATCATGGAACTGCAGAAGCTGTGGTGGCTGCGCAGTGGAAAAACCAACCACAAATTCTCTGAATTCATATAGGATGTGCCGAGGCACGAAGCGCATCAATCTGAAAATCACGCGAACGATGCGCTTTGCAAGCTCAACACATCCTATCCCTAGAATCCTTGACTCGCTAAAATGCTTGCAAATGAGTCAAGTTTTAAAAGAATCTCTCGCAAAGACGCTAAGCTCGCCAAGAAAAACCTTTGCGGTCTTTGCGCCTTGGCGAGAGAAAAATGATCTCTTTAACGCCTCGTGAGTCTGAGACCTGGTCTCGCTAGCAATGCACAACAGTATTGAGAAATTACGAGAAACACATGCATCATTCACAGACATCAATCGTTCGTATAGCTCTTTTCTGCTCACTCATGCTGCTCGCACCCCTGCTGTCTGCCGAGGAACGAACCGCTCGCCCCGACATCAACAGCTATTTTCAGGATCCGGACTGGCAGCAGTGGGTGAATACCTTTGAAAGCCCCGGCAGAGAGGTCTTTGACAAGCGCCATGCAATCGTTGCAGCAAGTGGTGTCAAAGCGGGAATGGCTGTAGCGGACATCGGCGCCGGTACGGGGCTGTTTACCCGGCTCTTTGCCGACAGGGTGGGAGCAGCAGGCAAGGTTTATGCGGTCGACATCTCGCAGCCATTTGTGAAGAACATTCTGCGAACCTCACGTGAACAGGGACTCGTCAATGTTGAAGGCGTGGTCAATAGTGACAAGGATGTCTCACTGCCGGCTGATTCAATCGACATCGCTTTTCTGGTCGATACCTATCACCATTTCGAATACCCCGTCAGCATGCTTGCTTCGATCCGAAAATCGCTCAGAGCGAGCGGCACTCTCATCATCATAGACTTCCGGCGTGACCCGCATCGCAGTTCCAACTGGGTCATGGGCCACGTCCGCGCCGGCAAGGATACCGTCATCGATGAAGTAACAGGGGCCGGCTTCCA
>JAQYVP010000069.1 GCA_030145485.1 Chromatiales bacterium | reverse complement strand
CAGGCGGAAACCACGGTGTTGAATTGCTGCCGTTCATAATCAAACAACGCCTTTTTCAGAACAGTATGGAGGTCCCGGCGGATATCCGCAGAAGCTTCGCTATGCGTCTCTTCCTCCCCGCTTGTAGGTATGCTATCGGCATGCTTGTGCGCAAGCGCCCACAGACGGCGTAAAAAGCGATATGAGCCCTCGACCCCCTCATCCGACCACTCCAGCGACTGATCAGGTGGCGCGGTGAACATGGTGTAGAGGCGTACGGTGTCAGCGCCGTAGCGGTCGATCAGATGTTGCGGGTCGACGCCATTGTTTTTCGACTTGGACATCTTTTCGATGCCGCCGAATATCACCGGCTCTCCATCGGACTTGAGGATGAAAGTATCGCCTTCGGATTGCACATCCGCAGGGTTGAACCACACTCTGGAGCCATCTTCGTTGCTGCGGTAGTAGGTCTCGGCAATCACCATGCCCTGGGTCAGCAGGTTGGTGAATGGCTCGTCATGCTGCAACAGACCCTCGTCGCGCATGAGTTTATTGAAAAAACGTGCATACAACAGGTGCAGCACGGCATGTTCGATACCACCGACATACTGGTCAACAGGCAGCCAGTAGTTGGCGCGCTCATCCAGCATCGCATTGTTATTGTCATAGGAGCAGTAGCGGGCGAAATACCAGCTTGATTCGACAAAGGTATCGAAGGTGTCAGTCTCGCGCAGATCGCCATTGCCGAGGTCGTAAAACTGCGGCATCTTTTTCAGTGGCGAGCCAGTTCCATCGACATGTACATCTTCGGGAAGTGTTATCGGGAATTTGTCGGCAGCGACGCAATCGCCATTTTTCCGCTTGATGACGGGAATCGGACAGCCCCAGTAACGCTGGCGGGAGACACCCCAGTCACGCAGACGGAAATTGGTTTTGGTACCCCCTTTGCCACGCTGTTTGAGCCACTCGGCGATGGCATCAAAAGCGGCGGCGGAGGTAAGATTATCGAATTCACCCGAATTTCTCAGGATCCCTTTTTCCACATAGGCGCAGGTTTCGACGCCGTTGTCGCTGTCATCGGCTGGGAAGACCACCTGCTGGATATCGATGCCATATTTAGTGGCGAATTCCCAGTCACGCTGGTCATGCGCAGGCACTGCCATGACGGCGCCGGAACCGTAGCTCATAAGCACGAAATTGGCCGTGTAGAGTGGAATCGCTTCACCGGTGACAGGGTGCAGCGCATTGATTCCAAGGGCCATGCCCTTCTTCTCCATGGTCTCCACTTCGGCCTCGCTGACGCCTCCCTGTTTGCACTCCTCGATAAATGCCGTCAGTGCGGGGTTGCCCGCTGCAGCGCGCTGTGCCAGTGGGTGCTCTGCCGCCACCGCGACATAGGTGACTCCCATGAGAGTGTCCGGGCGCGTGGTATAGATGGTGAGGGTTTCATCGGAGTCTTCGAGGCCAAATTCCATCTCCACCCCCCGGGAGCGGCCAATCCAGTTGCGCTGCATGGTGCGCACGGCATCCGGCCAGCCATCGAGCTGATCGATAGATTCATGCAACTCCTGTGCATAGTCGGTGATGCGTATGAACCACTGTTCGATGTCGCGTTTCTCGACTTTTGCGCCCGAGCGCCAGCCCTTGCCGTCAATGACCTGCTCATTTGCCAGAACGGTATGGTCGACAGGATCCCAATTGACCGTAGCGCACTTCTTGTAGGCCAGACCTTTTTCCATCAGACGGGTGAAAAACCACTGCTCCCACTTATAGTAGTCAGGATCGCAGGTTGCCAGTTCCCGATTCCAGTCGTAGCCGAATCCCAGCAGTTGCAGCTGAGAACGCATTTCAGCGATGTTGGCGTAGGTCCATTCTGCCGGTGGCCTGTCATTTTTAATGGCGGCGTTTTCAGCGGGAAGACCAAAGGCATCCCAGCCCATTGGTTGCAGCACATTTTTTCCAAGCATGCGCTGATGGCGTGCAATCACATCACCGATGGTGTAGTTGCGCACATGTCCCATGTGCAGTTTTCCCGAGGGGTAGGGGAACATCGCCATGCAGTAGAACTTCTCCCGCTGCGGGTCTTCCAGGGCGTTGAAAGTTTGCTGTTCATCCCAGTATTGCTGTGCCAGCTTTT
>JAQYVP010000010.1 GCA_030145485.1 Chromatiales bacterium | reverse complement strand
GGTCTGGGTACCGGTAATGACGAAGGCATCAGGGTTTCCCTGATAGCTGACGCGATGGCTGATATTGCCAAAACCAAGACCTTCGTAACGCGCATCGTCCTGGCCGATGAGACCCAACTTCATCAAATGCTGCCGCCAGCGCTCGATACTCTCTATGTGCGGATAGTCGAGCGCCCCACCCTGCTCGAAATCGAGCTGGAATTTAATAACACCTTCTGTTTCACTCATAAAATCACAGAACGGCCCGTAAAGAACCGTTTTCCTGTTAAAATCAGCACATTACATTTATATATTTTTTTTAACTTCTCAATATGCCCGTGCAATCGTAGGATGTGGTGAGGTACGAACCGCATCTGTCGCAGCATGACATGATCGATGCGGTTCGTACCTCACCAGCATCCTACAAGTTCATCCAATTTGAACGGGTAAATTGAGAAATCACTATTTTACACACTATGTTCTACACACAGGAATATGATGTCATCATCATTGGCGGCGGTCATGCCGGCGCCGAGGCGGCGCTTGCTGCTGCGCGCATGGGCGCTTCCACACTGTTGCTGACGCACAATATCGAAACCCTCGGGCAGATGAGCTGCAATCCCGCTATCGGCGGCATCGGCAAGGGCCACCTGGTCAAGGAGGTCGATGCGCTCGGCGGCCTGATGGCGCAGGCAGCCGACAAGGGCGGCATCCAGTTTCGCATTCTCAACTCCCGCAAGGGTCCCGCCGTACGCGCCACTCGCGCCCAGGCCGACCGCCTGCTGTATAAAAATGCAGTGCGCCATCAACTGGAGAATCAGCCCAACCTCGATCTTTTCCAGCAACCGGTAACCGACCTGATCATCGAGAATGCGCAGGTCACCGGCGTTGTCACGCAGATGGACCTCAAGTTCCGCGCACAGGCGGTAGTGCTAACCGTGGGAACATTTCTCGGCGGACGCATCCATATCGGTATGCAGAATTACCAGGGCGGGCGCGCCGGCGACGCACCGGCTAACAGGCTTGCGCAGCGCCTGCGCGAACTGCCGTTTCATGTCGATCGTCTCAAGACAGGAACGCCGCCGCGTGTCGATTCACGCAGCATCGATTTCTCTGTGCTGGAAGAGCAGCCGGGTGATTTTCCCGTGCCCAGCTTCTCATTCCTCGGCAAGGCTGCAGACCACCCCCGCCAGATCAGCTGCTACATTACCCACACCAACAGCCGCACGCACGAGATTATTCATGGCGGACTGGATCGTTCGCCGATGTATTCCGGCGTCATCGAAGGCGCCGGGCCGCGCTACTGTCCGTCTATCGAAGACAAGGTGGTGCGTTTTGCCGACAAGCAGTCACACCAGATTTTCGTCGAACCGGAGGGGCTGAGCGTCAACGAAGTCTATCCCAACGGCATCTCTACTTCGCTGCCGTTCGACATCCAGCTCGAGTTTGTGCGCTCGATGAAAGGCTTCGAGCGTGCCCATATCACCCGCCCCGGCTACGCCATCGAGTACGACTTCTTCGACCCGCGGGATCTGCAGCCGTCGCTGGAGACAAAATTCATCAGCCATCTGTTTTTTGCCGGACAGATCAACGGCACTACCGGCTATGAGGAGGCCGCAGCGCAAGGGTTGCTGGCGGCGATCAATGCGGTGCACAAGATCCGCGAACGCGAAGCCTGGACACCGCGCCGCGACGAAGCTTACCTGGGCGTCATGGTAGACGACCTGGTGACGCTGGGAACCCGGGAACCCTACCGCATGTTTACCAGCCGCGCCGAGTACCGCCTGCTGCTGCGTGAAGACAACGCCGATCTGCGCCTTACCGAAACCGGCCGCAAACTGGGGCTGGTCGATGATCAGCGCTGGCGGCTTTTTTGTGACAAGAGAGAAGCCATCGAACGTGAGCAGCAGCGTCTCAAAACGCATCTTGTCAGGCCAGCGGACATCACCTCCGAGCAGTCGCAAACACTCTTCAGGGATGGACTCAAACGTGAGACGCGGGCTCTCGAACTGATGGCGCGCCCGGAGTTCGACTACGACAACCTCATGCAGATCGAAGGAGTCGGCCCCGGAGTCGAAGATGAAAAAGTTGCACAACAGGTAGAGATTCAGGCCAAGTATGCCGGCTATATCGACAGACAGCAGATGGAGATTGCGCGCACTCAACAGGGAGCAAGACTGACCCTGCCGGTGGATTTCGACTACACAAATGTGCACGGCCTCTCCACCGAGTTAAAAGAGAAGTTCAGCCAGCAGCGCCCGACGACCATCGGCCAGGCTGCGCGCATCCCCGGCGTGACGCCTGCCGCCATCTCTCTGCTGGTCATACATCTCAAAAGAAAATCTGCCTGAACGAGTCATTTTTTTAGCGCCTCACCTCTATACATATGAGTCAAATTCCCACAATTACTCTCGCATGCCTCGTCACTCTGAGACTTGGTCTCACTAGAATCCTTGATTCACTAAAATGCTTGCAAATGAGTCAAGTTTTAAAAGAATCTCTCGCTAAGAACGCAAAGGACGCAAAGGTTTTTCTTGGCGGTCCTGGCGTCTTTGCGAGAGAAAATGTTTTTTCATGCCTTGTCAGTCTGAGACCTGATCTCGCTAGATCATGATTGATCAGGCAGGCATCCTGGAGAGTGGCGTCGCAGCTTTAGGCATAGAACTCTCTGATCAGCAGCAGCAACTGCTGCTCGACTACCTGTCACTGCTGAACAAGTGGAACAGGGCGATCAATCTCACCGCCATTCGCGATCCCCGGCAGATGGTTGCACTGCAACTGCTCGATTCGCTGGCAGTATTGCCATTCATCCAGCAGGCGCCACTGCTGGATATCGGCAGCGGCGGCGGCCTGCCGGGCATTCCGATTGCCATCGCGCAGCCGCAACGCGATGTCACCCTGCTCGACAGTATTGGCAAAAAAACACGCTTTCTGACACAGGCCAAACTGACGCTGCAGCTTGACAACATCACGGTGACGCAATCCCGCATCGAAGCGTGGCGGCCTTCCCAAGCACCTTTGAGCATTACCTGCCGTGCGCTCGGCAGCCTGCGGCAGATCATCAGCTGGACACAGCACCTGCTGACTCCGGAGAGTGAGATTATTGCCATGAAGGGACAGTATCCGTACCGCGAGCTCGAGGAGATAGCAGAGCAGCACCTGGCTATCGATATCCACCCGGTTGCAGTTCCCGGCATCAGCGTAGAGCGGCACATAGTGCGCATCAGTGGGTTTCATTGCACTCACAACAACCTGTCCACTCCATAGCAACGAGATTGCCGCGCTCGCTTAGTCGTTGTCCAAAAATAACTTCCCGATCCTGCTTGCCCTGTTGTCCGTCTTCAGCGTTGCAGCAAGAGTTACATAACGCTGCTATGCGCCCCTTGCTGCGCCTTGAAGATGAACAACATTTCTGCGCGATATCAGGAAGTTATTTATGGACAACTCCTTAGGCTCCCTCGCAATGACGGCATTCACACGGGGTTATTGAGAAGCTACAAAAATGACAATCATCCACAAGTCTCTGCGGGTGATACAAATATTCCCTCATGGTAAGGTTCAAATGATAAAAGCACACTACCCGACCTCTTCTTCCCTGATTATCTGGCGGTATCGATGAAATCATTTCACCTGGTGATGATCAAGCCATCCCACTATGACGATGACGGTTACGTCATCCAGTGGTGGCGCTCGGGCATGCCCTCCAACACCCTGGCCACGCTGCAGGGCCTGGCAACCGACTGTGTGCAGCGACAAGTGCTGGGTGACGATGTCGAGATCAAATTGCATGCCATGGATGAGACCAATATCCGGGTGCGTGTCGACAAACTGGCGCGCATGATCAAAAAAGATGGCGGCAGAGGATTGATCGCACTGGTCGGAGTGCAGTCCAACCAGTATCCACACGCCCTTGACCTGGCGCGGAAATTCCGTGCTTTGGACATCCAGGTTGCCATCGGCGGCTTCCATGTCGGCGGCGTACTGTCAATGCTGCCGGGACTGACCCCGGAACTGCAGCAGGCGCTGGATATCGATGTGTCGCTATTTGCCGGCGAAGCCGAAGAGGGGCGTCTGGACCAGGTGCTGCAGGATGCCTGGCGGGGAGAACTACAGCCTATCTACAACTACATGGAGGATCTGCCGGAGTTGGAGAATGCTCCAACTCCGTTCGCCCCCATCGAAACGGTCACACACACAGTCGGTGGCCAGGCAAGCTTCGACGCCGGCCGCGGCTGCCCGTTTTTATGCAGCTTCTGCACCATTATCAATGTGCAGGGACGCAAATCCCGCTACCGCAACGCCGACGATGTGGAGCACATCATCCGCGATCACCTGCAGCAGGGCGTCAAACGTTTCTTCATTACCGATGACAACTTTGCGCGCAACCGCAACTGGAAGGCCATCTACGAACGCCTTATCAAACTGCGCGAGCGCGAGCACCTGAAATTCAACCTGGCGCTGCAAGTGGATACCATGTGCCACACCATCAAGGACTTCATCGAGATGTCCGCACAGGCGGGGGTCAAGCGGGTCTTCATCGGCCTGGAGAACATCAACCCGGAGAGCCTCAAGGCAACGCGCAAGAAGCAGAACCGCATCTCCGAGTACCGCAAAAACCTGCTGGCATGGAAAAACGCCAGGGTGTTTACCATCGCCGGCTACATCCTCGGCTTTCCCGGCGACACCCCGGAGTCGATACTGCGTGACATCGAGATCATCAAGAGGGAGCTGCCAATCGAGCTGCTGGAGTTCTTTTTTCTCACCCCGCTGCCCGGCTCGCAGGATCACAAGGAGCTGGTCGAACGCGGCGTCGCCATGGATCCCGATCTCAATAAGTATGATCTCAATCACGTTGTAACCGCCCATGACAGCATGTCAAAAGCAGAATGGGAAGGGGTCTACCGCAAGGCCTGGGACGCCTACTATTCAGACGACCACGTCGAGACCCTGATGCGGCGCGCCATCGTCAGCGGCTTCAGCCCCGGCAAGGTGCTCGGCTCGGTGGTGTGGTTCTATGCCAGCATCGTGGTGGAGGGAGTGCACCCGCTGGAGTCCGGCTATATCCGCCGCAAATACCGCCGTGACCGGCGACCTGGATTGCCCATTGAAAGCCCGCTGCTGTTCTACCCGCGCTATATCAAGGAGTTCATCAGCAAACACTGGTTCATGCTACGCCTGCTGTTGAAGTACCACCGCATGCGCAAAGCCCTGGATGCCGACCCTGAGTCCAAAAACTATACCGACCAGGCGTTGACCCCGGTAAGTGACGACGAACAGGACGTATTCGAGCTCTACGGCATGGAGACAGGTCACGCAACTATTGAGACGCATGCCCAGATGCCCTGAGCAGAATGAATGCGAGCCTTCGCAGCCGGCAAAAAGCATCCCGATTATTTGAAGTACTACCTTGATACATATATACTACATGACAATCAAGTAGTGCAGCCATTGTGTAGTTATGAAAACAGACATTTCGACGGTGACCAGAAAAGGCCAGGTGACGATCCCGGTCAGGCTAAGAAGAGCTTTTGAACTCGAGGAGGGCAGCCATATCCGTTTTCGCGACGATGGCAAGCGGATAATTATCGAGCCTGTTGTCGAAGATGTCGAAGCGGCTTTTGGCCTGATCAACCCTGAAAACTCAGTCTCATCCAGTGAGATTAAGGAGGCTATTCGGACTCGCGCCGGAAAATGATAGCGGTTGATACCAATATCCTGATCAGGCTGTTAGTGAATGACCCGGATCAGCCTGAACAAGTTAAAACTGCACGACGACATGTCAAAAAAGAGGGCGCAGTTTTCATTCCCCAGGTCGTGCAGGTCGAAACCGTCTGGGTTTTGGAATCCGCTTACAAACTGTCACGCAAGCAGATATCTCCTGTACTGGAGCATCTGGACAGCAATACGGCGTACACTTTGCAGAACAGGTCGAGCTTTCAGCAGGCGATGAGGCTTTATCTCAAGGGAAACGCCGATTTTTCCGACTACCTGATCCTGGCAGAAAGCCAGCAGGAAAAACTGCAATTATTAACCTTCGACAAAAAGCTCGGTAAACAGGCCGGCGTGGTATTAGCAAAATAGACATATTGGCATGAAAATCCCCTTCAGCAATCTTCCCGGACGTCATGAGCGCCACTTTATACGCAAGCTCAACAATCCCCTGTTTGACGATCTGATTATCGACCACAGTGATGAAGAGTTGCTTGAAATGCAGCGGCTCGACAACGATGAGCTGGTCAACTACCTCTCTGAACTGCGGGCGCTGGTGCAGCGCGCCATTGCTCTCAACCCCAATGAGGAGAGCCAGGTCATCCTCGACCTGAAGTCTGACCTGGATGAGTCCTACGAGAAAGCCTGCACCCTGGCCGATGACCAGCGCAGCAACAAGGTGGCTATTTCGCAACTGCTGGAGGTGGTCATGAAAACAGTACGCAGCTCTGCCGGCAATGACACCCTTGCGCAGCAGCAACTCGAGGACGAGGTGCTGGCGCGCGCCACCCACTTTCGCCTGCTGGAGCAGCCCATTGTTGCCGACATGCTGGATCCCGACACCCGCATTCAACCGCAGGAACTGGTTCCGGCATTGCTGAGTGAATCCGGGGAGGGGCTTGCCGCCGCGCTGGAGATTTTCGATGCACAGCAGTTGCAGCAAACGATTGCCGACGCCAGGCAACTGCTGGGGAGCATGGATCGGGCGCCAGATGACGCACAGGCCAGGTTTCGACAGATCGAGGATTGCCTGGCGGATCTAAATCCCTCTCCCTAGCCATCTCCCGGGGAAAAGGAACTCTAGCGAGACCAGGCCTCAGACTGACGAGGCATAAAAAAATATTTCTCTCGCCAAGGCGCAAAGCTTCCGCGTCCTGCTTACGCCCCTGACCTACATCCGTGTAGGCCAAGACCGCAAAGGTTTTTCTTGGCGAGCTTAGGAGTTGTCCATAAATAACTTCCCGATATCGCGCAGCATTGTTGTTCATCTTCAAGGCGCAGCAAGGGGAGCATAGCAGCGTTATGTAACTCTTGCTGGAACGCAGAAGAGGGACAACAGGGCAAGCAGGATCGGGAGGTTATTTTTGGACAACGACTTAGCGTCTTTGCGAGAGATTCTTTTAAACTTGACTCATTTGCAAGCATTTTAGCGGGTCAAGGATTTTACGGCGAAGCGAAGATATGGTAGGCGGGGTTGTCGCTCTCATCCCAGTAGCGGTAGCCCAGCTCATTCATGGATGCCGTAAACGCCTTCTTCTCCTTGTTGGTCTGCAGCTGGATGCCGATGAGCACCCGCCCATAGGCTGCGCCGTGATTGCGGTAGTGGAACAGGCTGATATTCCAGCGTGTTCCCACCTGCGCAAGAAAATCCAGCAGCGCCCTGGGGCGCTCGGGGAACTGAAAGCGAAACAGCTTTTCATGCGTCACCCCGGGCGCGTGGCCGCCAACCATGTAGCGGATATGCAGTTTCGCCGTCTCATTGTCAGTCAGGTCGGTCGCCCTGTAGCCGTTCTTTTCCAGCAACTGCAGCAGTTGCCGGCGCTCTTCATCGCCATGGCCCAGCTCGATCCCGCAAAACACATAAGCATCGCTCTCATCCGCATAGCGATAATTGAATTCAGTAATGCTGCGTTTCTTCAGCAGGCTGCAAAATTTCAGAAAGCTCCCGGGCACTTCGGGAATATGCACGGCAAGCAACGCTTCGCGCTGCTCGCCGATCTCGGCACGTTCGGCAATATTGCGCAGGCGGTCAAAATTCATATTTGCGCCGCTGACGATGCCGACCAGCTGTTCACCGCTGATTTGATTGTCGTTCACGTAGCGCTTCATGCCGGCTACCGCCAGTGCGCCCGCCGGCTCTGCAATGGAGCGGGTATCCTCGAAAATATCCTTGATGGCGGCGCAAATCTCATCCGTAGTGACCAGCACCACCTCGTCGACAAGTTGACGCGCGACGTGGAAGGTCTCCTTGCCGACCTGCCGCACCGCCACGCCATCCGCAAACAGCCCCACCTGTTTCAGCGTCACTCTGCGGCCAGCTTTCATGGCGCGCTGCAGCGTCGGCGTATCTTCAGGCTCCACCCCGATGATGCGGGTATTTGGACAGATCGCCTTGACGTAGGCCGCCACACCGGCAATCAAACCGCCGCCGCCGACGGGGACGAACAGGCTGTGTATCGGCGCAGCGTGCTGACGCAGGATCTCCATGCCGACTGTTCCCTGGCCGGCAATGACATCGACATCATCGAATGGATGTATGAATGTCAGCTTTTTCTGCTTAGCCAGGGCCTCCGCATGCGAACAGGCTTCATCATAGGAGTCGCCGAAGAGAATCGTCATGGCTCCATATGCAACCACGGCATCCACCTTGATCTGTGGTGTAGTGGTCGGCATGACGATGGTGGCTGGGATATTCAGCCGCTGCGCCGACAATGCCACTCCCTGGGCATGATTGCCTGCAGATGCGGCGATCACCCCCTTGCTGCGCTGTTTTTCTGGAAGATGAACCAGCTTGTTATAGGCGCCGCGCAGCTTGAAGGAGAACACCTGCTGCAGGTCCTCGCGCTTCAACTGCACATGGTTGTCCAGCTTTTTCGACAGCCTTGGCGCAAATTCGAGCGGCGTCTCATCCGCAACCGCATAGACAGGAGCGCGCAGGATTTTATTCAGATATTTTTGTGGCATAGGGTAACGCTCATTTATTAGCCGTATTCATTATGTCAAATCGTTTGCGAGATCAAGTCTCAGACAGACGAAGCATGAAAGAGATCATTTTCTCTCGCCAAGACGCCAAGACCGCGAAGGTTTTTCTTGGCGTGCTTTGCGTCTTCGCCTACATGGATGTAGGTGAGGGGCGTTAGCAGGACGCGGAAGCTTTGCGAGAGACTTTAAGATTTTCATGCTCATGAGATTTATACACTGGTGGATGCGGCAAAAAGACGCCTTACCCCCCTACGGTCAGTTAGCTCCATGACAGTGTTTCCAGAGTATCGGTGCACCCAAGCTGGTATGTTATCATTAAAAGATTAAACGAATACTATGAAGGGTTGTGTAAGCATGAATCAAGATGAATTAAAGCGCCAGGCTGCGGAAAAAGCGCTCGAGTTTCTGCCGGACAGTGGCATTCTCGGTATCGGCACAGGATCGACGGTGAATTATTTTATCGATCTTCTGGCTCCGATCAAGGGGCGTTACGATGGCGCAGTATCCAGTTCGGAGGCCTCCAGTAAACGCCTGCAAGCGATCGGCATGCAGGTACTGGACCTCAACTCTGCCGGCGAACTGGAAGTCTATGTCGACGGCGCGGATGAATCCAACCACCAACTGCATCTCATCAAGGGTGGAGGCGGCGCACTCACGCGCGAAAAAATCATTGCCGCTGCCAGCAAAAAATTTGTCTGCATCGCCGATGCCAGCAAGCTTGTCAGCGTCATGGGGGAGTTTCCGCTGCCGGTCGAGGTGATTCCGATGGCGCGCAGCTATGTGGCGCGTGAACTGGTGAAACTGGGAGGAACCCCTCAATGGAGGGAAGACTTTATTACCGACAATGGCAACCTGATCCTGGATGTGCATCACATGGAGATCATGGAGCCAATGAAGCTGGAGGCGGAGATCAACAACATCGTCGGCGTTGTCACCGTCGGCCTGTTTGCACAGCGTCCTGCTGATGTGCTGATCCTGGGAAACGAGAACGGCGCCAAGGTCATCGAGCCCTGACACGCCATTCTCTGGAAACTGAAAAGAATTTAACCACGAAAAACACGAAAAATCAGTTTATACGTTTCGTGTTATTCGTGCCTTTCGTGGTAAAAAAAGAGCTGTAGGGTGTCAATAAGTGGAACCGCATTACACCAATATCAGAAGGTTTTCGACCAGGAGACGGCGAATTTTGTGTCGTCGTTGCTCAGTGATCGCTCTTCCGCAGTTGATACCGTGAGGGTAAAGTCGCCCCACTCGCCGGCACTCTTGGTCAGATCGATCTGCCCATGCCAGTAGTCCGCGTTGCCATTGAAAAACTCCCACTCGCTGGAGGTGTCAAAATCATAATAGCCGGCAGTGGCGCCAATATTCCAGCTCTCTGCAAAATCGATGCTGCCGCCAAAATGGTAGTAGATATCGCCATCGGAAAAAGGTGCGTCGCTGTCGGCATCACCAGTCATGGTGTAGTTGATACCGGCCGAGAACCATTTCCAGGAACCGGCAACTGCGAGTTCAAAGAAGTTGGAATCATCATAACCTGACGTCGGATAGTAGTAGTAGATCAGTCCCAGGTCGTAGCCGAAATCTTCGTATTCACCTTTGAAGCCACCATAGAAGTCGACCTCTGCGCCGGAGCCTGTATCGGGAAGATCCCAGTCAATGTTTGAAATCCAGCCACCCAGGTAGAATCCACTCGAGTGCGCGTAGTCAACACCACCGGAGACAGC
>JAQYVP010000257.1 GCA_030145485.1 Chromatiales bacterium | reverse complement strand
TGCAAATTCAAACATGGGATCTGAGATGAGCAATTCAGGATTTGACCGAAGGCGCCTTGTCAGCCTGGTGTTGCTGGGCATATGCATTCTATCCGGCTCTCTGATTGCAGCTGAAAAGGAGCCATATGTGGTTGAGATGGTGCTGCTCAAGGAACCACCATTCCAGTATTTTTCCGCCGCTGGAGTCGTTGCGGGTGAGAAGCGGCATATCACTCTCGAGGAGGTGGCGGTGTCGGCGAACAAGATCGTCGATGAAGAGGCGTGGTTCAGTGAGAATGGACTGCGTTTGGAATCGGGGAGCATGGTTCCGCCCAAAGTGGCTGCGGAGATCGATGCTCATAAACTGCTGAGGGCAATTCCCGCTGATGACTATCTCGCACTGGTGTATGCGGATGAGCAGGGCGAGGGACGCTACCTTTTCTTGTGGTCGATGAAGAGCAGGCGCTATGCATATGGATTTGATTTCGGCAGCTATATGCATGCTCCCGGAGACTCGGAAGTCGACAAGCAGGTACTCACCCAGGCTATTGACTGGGCGATTGTCAGGGACTCTGTTCTCTACGTATCCCACAGCCATAAAACCTTTGCCGGCTCTTCAAGGGGCATGAATGCTTACATCACCGCCATAGATTTGAATACGCGCAGGCTGTTATGGCGGTCTGATCCGCTGGTTTCCAACGCAGCCAATTTTATTGTTGTCGGCAATACCATCATCAGTGGATATGGTTTCAGTGCGGAGCCGGATTATCTCTACCTGCTCGACACTTCAAATGGCAGACAGATCGAGAGGGTCGCACTGCGGACAGGTCCGCAATATATCATCAGCAAGGATGACCAGCTCTTTGTCAGAACCTATAATAGAAATTATGTATTCAGGGTGGTTGGTCCACAGATGGTGTCACAAGAGTCGCCGCCAGAGTTGTCTTCAGAGAGTCAGGAAGATCCAGAAAAGTTTTAGGTTTTAGGTAAATGCCCAGTGCACCTGGAAACCTAAAACCTCCCAACCTAAATCCTACCCACCTAAAACCTTCCTACCTAAAACTTTCCCGATTCTCATTGAGTCGATACCCCCCTATCTGTTACTCTTTTACCTCGTCTGATTCTTATCCTGCTAGACGGCACGGCATCCCATGACAAAGTATATTTTTATTACCGGCGGCGTAGTCTCATCCCTTGGCAAAGGCATTGCGGCCGCATCTCTGGCTGCCTTGCTGGAGGCGCGTGGCCTCAAGGTCAAGATGATGAAGCTCGACCCCTACATCAATGTTGATCCGGGCACCATGAGTCCCTTTCAGCATGGCGAGGTGTTTGTCACCGAAGATGGCGCCGAAACCGATCTCGATCTGGGCCATTACGAGCGTTTTGTGCGTGCAAAGACCGGCAAGAATAGCAACTTTACCACTGGACAGATCTACGAGAGTGTGATTCGCAAGGAGCGCCGTGGCGATTACCTAGGTGCCACGGTGCAGGTTATTCCCCATATCACGAATGAAATCAAGCAGGCGATCCTGCTGGGTTCCAAGGACGCCGATATCTCTATGGTGGAGATTGGCGGTACGGTTGGCGATATCGAGTCGCTGCCGTTCTTGGAGGCAATTCGCCAGATGGGAGTTGAACTGGGACGTGAGCGGGCGCTGTTCATGCATTTGACGCTGGTGCCCTATATCGCTACCTCCGGAGAGATCAAGACCAAGCCGACACAGCACTCGGTCAAAGAGCTGCGCTCTATTGGTATTCAGCCGGATATCCTGCTGTGCCGCTCCGACCGCTCCGTGCCCCTGAAAGAACGTGAAAAAATCGCCCTGTTTACCAATGTGCCGCTGCGGGCGGTTATCTCTGCCGTTGATGCGGATTCGATCTACCGCATACCTCTGCTGCTGCATGCGCAGGAATTGGATGAGATTGCGGTCGATCAGTTCAGGCTCGAATTGCCGCCGGCGGATCTTTCAGAGTGGCAGCAGGTTGTTGATGGCCTCGACCATGCAACGCACGAAGTGACCATCGCCATGGTTGGCAAATATGTGCATCTGACCGAGGCCTATAAGTCGCTTTCGGAGGCGCTGATCCATGCCGGCATCAAGACGCGCACCAGGATCAATATTCACTATGTCGATTCTGAGAAACTCGAGACCGAAGGCACGGACATGCTCAAAAGCATGGATGCAATCCTGGTTCCCGGCGGCTTTGGCGAGCGCGGTGTCGAAGGCAAGATAGCTGCCGCCCACTTCGCACGCGTCAACAACATTCCCTATCTTGGAATCTGCCTGGGTATGCAGGTTGCAGTGATCGACTATGCGCGTGATGTGGCAGGCATGGGTGATGCCAACAGCTCGGAATTTGATCCGCACAGTCAGCATCCGGTGATAGCGCTGATCACAGAGTGGACGACCTCGGAGGGTACCACTGAGACCCGTGATCATAGCTCGGATCTTGGCGGCAGCATGCGCCTGGGAGGGCAGGAGTGCCAGCTGCTCGAAGGTTCGCTGGCGCGAAAAATTTATGACAAGGTCTCGGTCATCGAACGTCATCGTCACCGCTATGAATTCAACAACGACTACCGCAAGGTGCTGCAGAAGAAGGGATTGCGTATCGGCGGTATCTCTGTTGACGGAGAACTGGTCGAGATGGTCGAAATCCCTGAACATCCCTGGTTTCTTGCCTGTCAGTTCCATCCTGAATTCACCTCAACGCCCAGAGACGGGCATCCGCTGTTTACCGGTTTTGTCAATGCAGCGATCAAACATATGGAGAAATCAACATGAATCTGTGCGGTTTTGAGATCGGCCTGGAGCATCCCTTTTTCCTGATCGCAGGCACCTGTGTTATCGAAAGTGAAGGTATGGCGCTTGATGTTGCTGGAGAGTTGAAGGAGATCACTTCCCAACTCGGCATTCCCTTTATCTACAAGTCCTCATTCGACAAGGCGAATCGCTCCTCGCACGCCAGTGAGCGCGGGCCTGGCCTCGAAGCAGGACTGCAGATTCTGGAGAAGGTCAAACAGCAGATCGGTGTGCCTGTGCTGACCGATGTACATGAAGATACGCCGTTGGGCGAGGTGGCTGATGTGGTAGATGTCATGCAGACCCCGGCGTTTTTATGCCGTCAAACCAACTTCATTCAAAGTGTCGCCAGCCAGGGTATCGCGGTGAACATCAAGAAGGGGCAGTTTCTGGCGCCCTGGGATATGAAGCATGTGGTCAACAAGGCGCTGGCTACCGGCAATGAGCAGATCATGGTGTGTGAACGCGGCGTTTCGTTTGGATACAACACCCTGGTTTCCGACATGCGGGGATTGGCCGTGATGCGTGAAACCGGCTCTCCGGTGGTATTTGACGCCACTCACTCTGTGCAGCAGCCGGGCGGGCAGGGAAGCAGTTCAGGCGGTGAGCGGCAACATGTACCTGTGCTGGCGCGCGCAGCAGTGGCGGCAGGCATCTCCGGCCTGTTCATGGAGACCCATCCTGATCCTGAAAAAGCGCTCAGCGATGGCCCCAACTCGTGGCGTCTGGATCAGATGGCTGAGTTGCTGGAGACACTGAAGTCTATTGACTCAGCAGTCAAATCCACAGGGTTCATCGAGGATAGTTTGTAGGGGAGCAAGGCGTCATTGCGGGGGAGCCTAAGCGACCGCGGCAATCTCGCATGCGTAGAACAGGAGATCGCTTCGTGTATTCGCGATGATCGCATATTGTCTAAATTGCACTGGTATATTCAGAATTTACAATCATTTACTCTAACTAATACGTAACTTCTCAATAGCACCGTGCAGGAAGTAGGATTGGGAGTCTGCTTTTCAGGGCTGTATAAAACAGGGATGTTTTATCAGAGCATACAGGGACGTATTCACGCGTCCCTGAAAGGCTGATCCCGATTCTATGCATACTCGAATAATACACGGAGTTATTGAGAAGTTAAACTAATGCTAATTAATCAAATAGATAGGAAATAAACATGTCAGAGATTCTAGATATACGCGCTCGCGAAATTCTCGATTCACGCGGCAATCCGACCGTCGAGGCGGATGTCATTACCGCCGATGGCGCCATCGGCCGTGCCATAGCGCCATCCGGCGCATCCACAGGTTCGCGTGAAGCGCTGGAACTGCGTGATGGCGACAACAGCCGCTACCAGGGAAAGGGCGTTTTGACAGCGGTCAACAACATCAACACCACCATTCTCGATGCCGTGAAAGGGATGGATGTGACCGATCAGGAGACGCTGGACCAGCGCATGATCGATCTCGATGGCACTGACAACAAGGCAAACCTTGGCGCTAATGCCATCCTGGCAGTCTCGCTTGCAGCGGCGCATGCATCGGCGCAGGAGCAGCAACTGCCACTCTATCGCTCATTATCTGACGGCCCCTACAGAATGCCTGTGCCGATGATGAATATCATCAACGGCGGTGAGCATGCGGATAACAGCGTC
>JAQYVP010000256.1 GCA_030145485.1 Chromatiales bacterium | reverse complement strand
GAGAAACTTCTCGATTGTCTTGGCCTTGGCCGGTGATTCCACGATGACGAGGTTTTGGCTCACATTATTTCTCTAAAAAATGAATACAAATAGCTGTAATTGTCACGCAGTCTGCCTATCAATACCCTCTGTAGTCAATAGGAAAACAGAAAATTTGTCGGAAAAGAGTCTTCTCGCCAGTTGCTGCAGGTGAGATCCAGCAAGTAATGTGCAGTATTCTCTCAAAATGAGAGGTGCTTTTTGAGGATCTGTGCGAAATAGAGTTTTGTGTTAAAATTTAATGCTTATTTGCTCTGAAAACCACCCATGAAATTTCAAAACCTACATCCAGCTCTGATTGCGCTCACTCTTTTATTGCTGATGAGCCCACCTCTCCAGGCTGGTTTCCTCGATCACGACAACAATAAAAAACCGCCAATCAAAGATCCGGTTCCCTCGCGTTTCTCTGTCTGCTACCAGCACACCTGCACCATGATTGACCATGTTGGTTTGAGTCAACAGCAGTGGCAGGGGGTGCAGGAGAGATTCAACCCGGCGGCCGCCAATGCTGAACAGGAGCGCCGTCAAATCGCATCAGCTATCGCCTATCTGGAGATCGAAGTTGGCGGCAAAATCAATAGTCTCGATGATCGCGGCGGGAATCTCGAAGGGGTCTTCAAGGCGAAAGGCAACCAGCTTGACTGCATCGACGAATCGACCAACAGCACCACCTACATGACGATGATGGAACGCGATGGCCTGCTGAAATTCCATAGCGTACAACCGCGTGCAACCCGTGGTTTTTTCATCATGGGCTGGCCACATTCGACAGCAGTCATCAAGGACAACGCCACTGACCGGCGATGGGCTGTTGACTCCTGGTTTTTTGACAATGGAACCGAACCCACCATCGTGATGCTAAAAAAATGGCGCACCGGGTGGAGCCCGGAAGGCGCCAAACATTGATCCCTCGACACGTCCTTTGGCAATCATAAGATTTTTTGCTATAATCAATAACTTTGTAAATACAATGATTTACGGGTTGTTTGAATAAGGGTACAAGCTCTTCGCACGCAACCACGACAATCAACCGGAGAAAAACATTGAAAACTCTAATCATGGCGCTGCTGCTCACCACATCAGGATTTGCGTCTGCATCAACCTCAAACACAAACACAGACACAAGCTCAAACTATCGCGGCTTCAACGCCTGCACGAATTTCGACTGCAATCATAATGTCGATACCTCTCTCAGTGAGAGTGAATGGAAACAGGTGCGGGGACTTTTCAAGGGTGTAAAAAACTCGAAAGAGGAGCGCGCGCAAATCAAACAGGCGATCGCCAAGCTGGAAATTCTGGTTGGCAACAAGACCGGCACCTCGGTTGACCTTGCCGGCAATAAACGCAATGCAAACTACAGAGGACAACTTGACTGCACGGCCGAAGCCATCAATACCACCACCTATCTCTACATGATCGAAAATGGCGGCCTGTTAAAATTTCATAAAGTGTACGATCGCGTGGTGCGCGATCGTTTCTGGATGGTTCCACACTGGACCGGGGTTATCGAAGATCAAACCACCGGCGTCAAATACTCGGTAGACAGCTGGTTCAAGAAAAATGGTGTCGCCCCTGTTGTCGTGACGTTGGAGCGCTGGTACAACAAAAAATAACACAGCTTGAGAAGCGGAATCTGGCCGGATGAGCAATAGCGCATCCGGCCTTTTTTGGCATCCACCCTGCGAACTCTTTGAAACAATGCACGGATCATTGTGAAATGATCAACGAACCCGTAACTGGAGAACACTATTGAAACTCTTGTTCAGTCTCTGTCTACTGTTTACATCCGGGCTAACGCTTGCATCGACCTACCAGAATTTCAATGCCTGCACAGCATTTGATTGCCTGCGCACAACCGACACCTCCCTCAGTGAAAAAGAGTGGAAGCAGGTGCGCGGGCTTTTCAAGGGTGTCGACAACCCGAAACAGGAGCGCACGCAGATCAAACAGGCCATCGCGTTGCTGGAGGTATTGGTCGGCGCAAAGACCGGCACCTGGCGTGATCTGGCGCTCAATGAAAAACCAGCTGAAAAAAAAGGCCAGCTGGATTGTAAAGCAGAAGCAACAAATACCACCACCTACCTGCGACTGCTGCAACAGGACGGCCTGTTAAAATGGCACAAAGTCCAGGATTATGTTGTGCGCGACCGTTTTTGGCTGGTTCCCCACTGGACAGGGGTCATTGAAGATCAAACCACAGGTGTCAAATACTCGGTGGATAGCTGGTTCAGGAAAAATGGCGAACCCCCGACTGTCGTCACCCTGGAGCGCTGGCTGAACAAAAAATGACCATCATGGTCGGCCTCTCCGGAGGTGTCGACTCCTCCGTTGCGGCGCTCAGACTAATTGAACAGGGCCATCATGTTGAGGGACTGTTCATGAAGAACTGGGAGGAGGATGACAGCAGTGACTACTGCGCCGCCGCCGAAGATCTTGCAGATGCCACCGCAGTAGCACAGACACTTGACATCAAACTGCATACGGTCAACTTCTCTGCCGAATACTGGGATCGTGTTTTCAGCCATTTCCTGGATGAGTACCGCGCAGGACGCACACCAAATCCGGATGTGCTGTGCAACAGGGAGATCAAATTCAAGGCATTTCTCGACTATGCGCTGCAGCTTGGCGCCGAAGCAATTGCAACCGGTCACTATGCGGGTATCGACAAGCAGGATGATCGCTTTCAACTCATCCGCGCGAAAGATGACAACAAGGACCAGACCTATTTTCTGTATCTGTTGAACCAGCACCAGCTCTCACATGCGCGCTTTCCTCTCTCGGACATCAACAAGGACGATGTACGCACCTTGGCGTTAAAGGCCGGCTTGCAGACCCATAATAAAAAAGACAGCACCGGCATCTGCTTTATCGGCGAGCGCCGCTTTCGGGATTTTTTATCGCAATATCTGCCTGCGCAGCCCGGCGACATAGAGACTCCGCAGGGAGAAAAACTGGGCAGCCACCAGGGGTTGATGTACTACACCATCGGGCAGCGGCAGGGGCTGGGAATTGGCGGCATCAAGGGCAGCGGTGAAACCCCCTGGTTTGTTGCAGCAAAGGATCTGCAACGCAATGTGCTGATCGTGGTGCAGGGAAAATCACACCCGCTGCTGTTTACCCCGGCACTGCTTGCCAGGCAGATCCACTGGATCGATCGAACTCCGCAATTTCCCCTGCGTTGCCTGGCGCGCTGCAGACACCGCCAGCCGCTGCAAGCATGCCGTGTCAGCCTGCGTGAACATGACACCCTGCATGTCGTCTTCGACGCACCACAGCGCGCCGTCACACCAGGGCAGGCTATCGTTTTCTACCAGCAGCAGCTCTGCCTTGGCGGAGCAACTATTGAACGTGCGCTCTAATCCTTGGATGCTAAACATCTTTACAAATGAATCAAATTTTAACAATGACTCTCGCAAAGGCGCAAAGCTTCCGCGTCCTGCTTACGCCCCTGACCTACATCCATGTAGGCCAAGCTCGCAAAGAAAAACCTTTGCGGTCTTGGCGTCTTGGCGAGAGATAATGATCCTTTTCATGTCTCGTCAGTCTGAGACTTGGTCTTGCCAGGGTGCCTTTACATGAATCAATTTGAGCAGCAAACCATCGCCCTTGCCGGCGTCTACCAAGCAGCAGCGCTGGTTGACAGCCTGGCTCGCAGCGGACAGGCTGATTCCGACGCCATGGAGAAATCACTCTACAGCATTTTTCAGACTGATGCCGACAGCACCATAGAGGTTTTTTCGGGACTCGATGGCGTCCGCTACGGCCTGCAAAAACTGCAGCAGCAGCTGAGTTCTCCCGCCAGGGAACAGTTAGGAACGACCCGCTATAGCATCAGTGTGCTGCTGCTGTCAGGAAAACTCCTCAAGGATAGTGAAAAATTGAAGCAGATTAGTGAACGCATCAAGACTGCTGCTGAAAAACTTGATCTCTATGACTATCTGCATAGCAACCAGATCGCGGCACTCGCCGATATCTACAGCAGCACCATCAGCGATCTGTCGCCACGTATCATGGTAAAAGGTGATCCACTCCACCTGCAAAACCCTGAAACACAGAACAGAGTCCGCGCACTGCTGCTTGCGGGAATCCGTGCGGCTATTTTGTGGAGACAACTGGGCGGTTCTCGCTTACAATTGCTGTTTAAGCGCAAGCTGTTGGTCAATACAGCAAACCAGCTTCTTCAATCATCCTAAGGTAAACGATATGAAAAATAGCCTGACTACCCTCGCGGTAACAATGCTGGCAATGATTCTGACACTGACTCTCAGTGCATGTTCACAATCAGATAACCAGGATCAATCCACAACGGAATCAGCAACACCCTCAGCCACTGAAGAGCTAAAACAGAAATCCGCTGAATTCGTTGAAAAGGCCAAAGAGCTGGGGAGTGCTGCATCAAAGGCCGCAAAGGAGGAGGCAGCTGAACTCAAAGAGAGTGCTGCTGTCATTTATGACGATACAAAAGTCCGCGCTGCTGAACTTTATGAGCAGGCAAAAGTAAAAGCGACTGAACTCACCGAAGAGGCGAAGCATAAAGCAGCCGAGATCACCGCTCAAGCCAAAGCCAAAGCTGATGAAATCATGGCTAATGCTGAAGGAAAGTCATCTGAAGAGAGTGAAGCAGCCAAGGTGAAAGCCAATAAAGTTGTTGTCGATGCCGAGGCCGAAGCTGTGAAAGTGACTGGAGACGCCAGGGCTGAAGCGGATAAAATCACCTCTGATGCGCAAAAACCCGCTGAATAGGCTCCTCATCTGATCAAAGGCAGCGTACTCCTATGACCCGTATCATTTCTATTTTGTTGTTGCTGATTTGCCTGACGTCGCTGGACTCGGCATGGGCTGCAACGGTGCGTTACGACGTCGTCTACCTGTGGAATGAAAACCTCACGACTGTAGAGATCTACAGGAAAAAGGTCGCAAATATCCTCGGGCCAACGGTTGCAAAAAAACTCAAGGTCGTCAACCAGGCTTCGGTTTATGGCTTGATCTACTACCGCAACAGGGATAAAAAAGGAGCACAGAGTGTTGCGCGCTCACATACAAAACTGCTGCAAGCGCGTGGTTTAAAAGTGGCAACAGCCGTGCGCACGAAACAGTGGCAAGTCGTCACGGGAAAAACCCATCAGCAAACAACCACCCTCTCCAAAAAAACAGTTGCAAAGAGCAATCGGGCGACAACCCTTCCTGTACCTACATCCACGAAAATCAATCGGGCGGCGACTCTTCCCGTAGAAGTCGCCACAGAGATCAAACAATCTGCTGTCTGGACCAGCAAAAAAGCCACCACGGCGAAAGCAAAGAATAGAAACAGGAATAAAAGTATCGAAGCCGAGGTGGAGAAATTCATCAAATCACAAAGGAAAAAAGGGATTATTTCCAGTGACGAGCGTACCGCCTGGGCGGTATTCGATTTCACCACTGGAGAAAAGCTGGTCTCCATCAACGAGGACTCCCCGCTGCAGGGCGCCAGCCTCGTCAAGACGTTCTTCGCCCTCGCCTATTTTCACAAGGTGAAGAAGGGCAAGCTCAAATATGGAAGCACCGCCAAGAAACACATGCGGCGCATGATCCAGCGCTCCAACAACCACTCTGCCAACTGGGTGTTGCGGCAAGCCGGCGGACCTGCAGCCGTCAACAAGTTGCTGAAACGAAACTACCCCAGGATGTTTACCAACACCCGTATCGTCGAATACATCCCTGCCAATGGCCGCACCTACCGCAACAAGGCTTCAGCCCACGACTACAGCCGTTTCCTGTATGCGTTGTGGAAAGGCACCCTTCCCTACTCCACTGAAATGCGCCGATTGATGCAACTTCCCGGTCGAGATCGCATCTATACAGGCACACGGGAGATCCCGAAGAGCACCAAGGTCTACAACAAGACAGGGAGCACAGCCCAACTCTGCGGAGACATCGGCATTCTGGTCGTCAAAGGCCGCAATGGCAAACGCTATCCCTATACGCTCGTCGGCATCATCGAGAAGCGCAAACGCACACGGAATTACGGCTCATGGATCCGTTCCCGCGGAAATGTCATCCGCAAGGTCTCCGACATCGTTTACAAAGGAATGTCACGGCAGCATAATCTACGCGCAGGCTAATAAGCCCCGGAGCCTGTCTCTTTTGTCACTGTGGTGGTGAATATAGCCCGCAGGATTTGCTGATATGCAGCATGTCATCATACAAATGGGGTTTCTGATTCTCTGCGGTTTTGCGTGGCGAGTCATACAACCTGCCGGCATCGGCGCTGATACCCTGCGCAAGACGGTGACGACACTGGTCTATTACCTGCTTCTGCCGGCACTGGTACTACGCCTGTTATGGACAACACCTCTGGGGCTGGATTCCCTGCATATCTCGATCAGCGCCACTGCTGCAATTCTCCTTAGCCTGGCGGCAATGTACCTGGCCTGCAGAGTCTGCAGTCAACCCAGACCCGTCATGGGGGCACTGCTGCTGGCGGCGGCATTCCCCAACGCCACCTATATGGGACTACCCTTCCTGGAGAGCCTCTACGGCGCTCAGGGGAGCAGTATCGCCATCCAGTACGACCTGTTCGCCTGCACGCCGATACTGCTGACTGGCGGCATCCTCATGGCCAAATATTATGGCAGCAGCGACGAACCGGTGAAGCTGTTCAGTGATCTGCTGCGCATTCCGCCGCTGTGGGCTGCTGCAGTGGCTATTCTGATGCAACTCACTACCACCACTCTGCCACTGTGGCTGGATGGCGCCCTGGAGATGCTGGGAAGCGGTGTGGTTCCCCTGATGCTGATTTCGGTAGGCCTTAGCATCCGCTTCGACAGCTGGAAACCCACCTACTTTCCTGCGATCCTGCAGGTGGTGGTCATTCAGCTGCTGTTCGCACCGCTGGTGGTGCTGGGATTGAGTACTATCATCGATATGCAGGAGATCATCCGTGACGGCGTCATTCTTGAAGCCGCCATGCCGTCCATGGTGCTTGGACTGGTTCTGTGTGATCGTTTCGGGCTGGAAACCGCTCTCTATGCAACTGCTGTGACAGTGACAACCTTCGTCTCACTCTTCACTCTGCCACTGTGGTACAGCTGGCTGCAGGTCTTGTAAACCAAAACCTGAATAGAACAACAATTCAACCACGAAAGGCACAAAATCACGAAAAAGGAAAAGCCGACTTTTGGAATGTTATGTGTTATCCATGGCTGCAAAAGGTCATCCTTCAAAAGCATCAAAATTATTTTTACTCATGATATAGAGCACTAAGATCTCTCCTGCGTCGAGATGACAGACTACAACCGGAAAATGAAGAACACCCTCTTTTTTTGTGCTTTTCGTGACTTTCGTGGTTAAAGAAGTTAAAGCTCTTCGCCCAAAAACCCGTATGGCAGCAACTCTGCAATGGTGTGCTGTGAGACATCGGTTGCCGAGGCGTAGCTGTAGACAGCTGCATCGTTGCCGGACTGCTCTGCAATCACCTGCCGGCATGAGCCGCAGGGGTAGGCTTTGACGAGCTCCTGAGCGGCGTTGCGCGCCAGGATATGCACCTCGCTGATATCGCCGCGCCTGGCGCCCTCAGTAACAGCCGTATGGATCGCATTTCTCTCTGCACAGATGGTGGTGGGGTATGCTGCCGACTCCACATTCACACCGCGATACTCCCTGCCATCGCGCGTAATGACGATCGACGCCACGCTAAAATCCGAATAGGGGGCCGACGAAAAACCCAGCAACTCATTGAGTTGTATAAAATAGTTCATATCATCTTCGTGTAGACGTTTGAGTCTTCCGACTGTCTGATAAAACCAATTTTATCTAGATAGAGGCGATGCGCTTCATCGTCTGCGCTGGTCTTGAGTGAGCTGATCCCTCTCTGTGTGAAAAACTCAGGATGATCATTGAAAAAATACTGCCCCAACTTGTAATCCCTGTAGCGCGGTATCACATAGTCCAGTTTGATATCCAACACACCTGCGTCATCCTGTTCGCCGATCAGTACACCTGCAATTTCATTGTCACGCAGCATGTAGAGCGCGGTGTGTTCCTTCTCCAGCTCTGCCATCGGAATCAGCTTGCTGATCTCCTTGCTGTTGACGCCGAGAAAGTGGCGGTAATAGTCCGAATCTGTCGAGGCGTTGATGATCTTGAACTCCTCCCTGGTGCTATAGATTTTGTAGAGAAAATAGATATTGATCGCGGCAATACCAAGATTCGCGAACAGCACAGGCGGTGAAGAGACCCGATAGCCAAAGTATGCAAAAAGCAGGCAGCCCAGCAGGTTGATCCATCTGAGTTTTAGAATCGAAGACATCGTCAGCGATATCAACACCACCAGCGATGCCAGATACCCTAACCACTCTACCCAGTCAAATTCCACGACACACCCCTCTAAAATATAGTTGGCAGTTGGCAGTTGGCAGTAAAAACAGAGGAGTGAAACTGCTTACTGCAAACTGACGACTGTCAACTTTTCTCAAACGTCTTCCAGACGGATACGGCGATACACCTGCGGCTTCTCCTCAGGTTTACCCTCACCGGTCACGACCGCCTGCTGAATGCTCTTTTCCGCTTCGCTGAATTGATCATCGTTGCGGACATGCACCATTGCCAGTGGCTTATCTGCGCTCGCCTCCTCGCCCAGCGAAATCATGTCGCTCAACCCCACTGCGTAATCGATGCTGTC
>JAQYVP010000217.1 GCA_030145485.1 Chromatiales bacterium | reverse complement strand
ACGTATCTGATAGGTGCCAATACATCGTTACCGTTTTTGCGTTGCCCGGGTATTCAGGATTATGGCATCGATAAAGTTGGAAGCAGTAAATGCTGCTTGCAATTTATGCGTTGCTATATACTATGTGTATAGAGGCTTTGTAGTTGCTTTGAGGTGAGGTGCATCATGGTTATAGGATCGGTGTTTGTAAACAATCGAACTCAGGCGGTCAGGCTTCCGGTCGAAACCCGCTTTCCGGATGATGTCAAAAAGGTCACTGTGCGCGTATTGGGGAAGGATCGCGTGCTCTCTCCAGTCGACAGCACCTGGGATAGCTTCTTTTTGTCCGATCAGTGCGTTAGCGATGATTTTATGACGCAGCGCGCCTCCCAGGAGCAACAGCCGAGGGAAGATTTTTAATGCTGAAATACATGCTTGATACCAATATTGTCATCTATGTCATCAAGCGCCGTCCCATTGAGGTGATGGAACTTTTTAACCTCCATGCCGGACAGATGTGCATTAGCTCGATTACCCTGGCCGAACTCTTGCACGGGGCGGAGAAGAGTTCCAAACCAGAGCACAATATGCGACAGGTAGAAGATTTTGTCTCGCGCCTGGAAGTGCTGGAGTATGGCGTTAAAGCGACTTCTCATTATGGGGATATCCGTGCTGTCCTGGAGCACAAGGGGACGCCAATTGGTGTGAATGACTTTCACATTGCTGGACATGCAAGAAGCGAAGGGATGACGCTTGTTACTAACAACCTGCGAGAGTTTGAGCGTGTTGATGCTTTGCGCCTGGAAAACTGGGTCTGAATCTGGCCTTCATTTTTTTGTGACTTCTCAATAACTCCGTGCATGTCAGTAAAATGCTATCGCATTTCAA
This sequence comes from Chromatiales bacterium, assembly GCA_030145485.1. Taxonomy (GTDB): domain Bacteria; phylum Pseudomonadota; class Gammaproteobacteria; order Chromatiales; family Chromatiaceae; genus Sva-25. Next base: position 2,579 of record JAQYVP010000217.1, on the reverse strand, counting down.
TCGTGGTCAGAAGACCACTCCCACATCTGACGTCACATGGAACTTTAGGAGCGGCCTTCTGATCGCCACGGATGGCGGCAATGATTGTTCCTACAATCTTATTGCATTTCCTCCATCCATGGAGGTCAGAAGTGCCGGTAACGCCGGAGAATTTACCGGCTGACCGCGATCATCACGTAATTTCAGTCGCTTCTTATGAGGTTCTCTGCGGGGTGAGAGCAGCTATTGATATTCTGTAATGGCATTTGGTGGTTTTCTGATCACTCTGTGCGGGATAGAGTTTTATTGACATGCGGGGTTAAAAACCACCCCCTGTACGAAAACCGCCTCCACCGCCAAGGCCGCCTCCTCCGAGACCTCCTCCCCCCCATCCACCACCGCCCCATGGACTTCCTCCGCTTCCACCGGGGAAGCGCCAGGTGCTTGTGCGTCTGCCGATGCTGCGATTTCCAAACGGCGAGTTGGAACGCGTCGGGCTATATTGCTGTTCACGGCGAATGGTGTCCCACACATCACCTGAGTTGGCGAGTCCCTGCAGAAATTGGTTGAGCAGCAGTGTGATTGTCGCACCGTTACCGAAACCCGAGCGAATGTCATCAAAACGCTGGCTTTTGAAATTACGCCGCAGCTGTTCAAATTCCGCGAGCCGGGTGAGATGCTTCTCGTGAGAGCGCTTGTATTCGTGCAGACTTTGCTTTAATTGTCCGAGACGTTGTTCCGAGGCAGGCAGTTCATTGACGAGCAGATCATCCTCTGCGGTCGCAGTAAGGCGGGCATAGCTGTAGAGGGTATCCATGTTCTCCCGTTTCAGGCTGTCGGCAAGTGTATCGACAGCCTCTTTGAAACGAGCGTCATCGCCAGTGGCGTAATCTGCTTGTTGTTGCATCAGTTGTATGATCTTCTCTTCATGCTGCTTGATGGCCTCATCGATCTCATCGAGCTTCTGCCCGGCATCTGCAAGTGCCTGGCGAAGTGCAGGAATGCCATCTTCAGCTGCTGCGTTTTTCTCCAGAGCTTCCAGTGCCTCAAACTCCTTGTCCGCTGCAGCACGCTTAAGCCCGGCATGTTCTTCCAGCCGGGTGGGTATCTCCAGCAGCCTGGCGTAGTTGGGTCTGGCGGCATGATATTTACATAACCTTGCAACCCACTTGTCGAGAAACCGGGTGAGGGGATTGGCGGAGTAGGTGGATGTGCCGTAACCCCGCTTCCATAAATAGGAGAACAGCGGGTCGCTCTCGTAAGGCTTTCCCTTCTCTTCACGATTGTTTAGCGCCCCCTGCATTTTCTCTTCAGCCTGGGCGGCGATGCGGTCTGCATTTTCAGCATCCTGCTGCTGGCTGATGTAGGCATGGTCGTGCTGCAGACGCTCTCGGGTTGTTGTCTCCTGGTCGTCCAGCGCAGTTGCTGCTGCAGCGACATGATCACTCTGATTCTCTCTGCGTTGCTCCAGTTTTTGTTGATCACTGCGGGCGCCTTCAAGCCGGGTCGAGAGATCAGACAATGCATCAGTGCGTATCTGCAGCAGCTCCCTGACGCGTACATCTGCTGCATCCAGTCCTGCCACCACATCGCCACTGATGATATTATCGAGGCGGATTTTAGCCAGCTTCCTGTATCTTTGTGCCTGCTGCTGTCGCAGGTCGAGCATACTCTCGCTGGCGAGCTGAATCTGACGACTGGACTGATCGACCTGTTGATGCAGTTGCTGCAGAGTCAGGTTGATGTTTTGCAGGGCTTGGCGACCGCTCAACATAGATTACTTACCATGATGTGATTTTCGCCCCTGTGGTTGAAATGCTGTATTCAGGTTCGATGTATCCACTCTTTTTCATGCCGACCCGGCGCTTCTGAATAATGCCGTCATCCTGCTTGTCAGCAGCGATTTGTTGATAGAGGGAGTGTGAAACCCTGAGGCCCCATTTGTCGACAGAACTGGCTTTGCCATCCTCTTCGTTCATTACCGGGAGTGTCATCGGTTCTCCGCTGGAATCGATGGCTTCGACAATCAGATAGTAGTTTTTCACTCCACGGATTTTGGTGGACTCACGCCACACACCACTGCGTTCACCGGAGCGGGAGACGACCCGCAAGGTGTAGCTGGACGCCAGAGTATGGTGCAGGGATTGGAGCGACTTGTAGGTGTTTAACGCTGTATCGGTGTCATCGGTGCTCAGTGCCGCCATGGCGGTTTGATACTGGGTTTCGGCACTCTCTTTCGCCTCGTTCACACGGGAGATAGAGTTGATGGCGTCCCGCTCGGCTACAAGTTCAGCCGGAAGCGCTTCCAGACGGTCGAGTTGGCGGTTTTCCGGCGCCTGGAAGGCCAGGTGCCAACCACCCCAGAGTGTTGTTAGCGCCAGCGCGGCTGCACCGAGCCGCATTGACCATTTGCCGCGCTCGATGTACATGCGCGCCAGGGAGGTCTGGAGTCCTTTTGCGGGAGGCTTGTAGGTGAAGCGGTCCTCTTCCAACGCCTTGACGCCTTCGGCAAGAATGCTGTCAGGAACTTCGATCCCCTGGGAGGCATAGAGCTTGCGCAGGCGTTCGATGAGCTTCTGCTCACGCTCGCCGGAGTGCAA
>JAQYVP010000166.1 GCA_030145485.1 Chromatiales bacterium | reverse complement strand
CGGCAGTTTCGACTCGGCAGAGATGCCGTCAATGCTTCCTGGCATCGATGGATATTGGGATATTCGAAACACAAGCAGGGGCGCATCATGGATCTGCTCGGTCTCGGTTTTGCACAAGGCACAGCAATCGCCATCGTCGCATCGATGCTGGTGCTGATCTCTCTGATCGCAGCGCTGTTATGGTACCGGGGGCGGGAACGCGTCGATCCGGTGCAGGCGGACTACCTGCGTTTTTGTTCACGCATGGCGAAAAAGGGAGTTGCGCGTTTTCCGTATGAGACAGCTAATAACTATGCGTTGCGTATTGTTGAGCAGCGACCGGATTTGAAGGCGGCAGTTGACGAAATCATCCGGCTTTACAATAGCCTGCGCTATGGCCAGCAGGACGATGCGCACGGCAGAAGCGAGTTGCACCGATTGGTGCGCGGCATTCGCTCCTAACCTGGTTAAACGGACATCTAAGCCGTTGTCAAAATAAACTTTCCCATACGGCGCAATGCGCTGTCGCTTATTACGCCCTACGGTTTTTTATCCTGACGCCAGGGGGAAGAAGGCTCTTGTGGCTGTGACAGCAGCGTAATCTTCTCTTTCTCGATGAGAATCCGCTTGCTTCTGTAGAGACCACCGAGCTCCTTTTTGTATTTTTTTTTGCTCACACCGAAAGTCTTGTAGATTGCTTCAGGAGGGCTTTTGTCTGTCAGGGTCGTTGTGCCGTCATGGGCGCGCAGATAATCGAGGATCTGCGATGCCAGTGCATTTCGTGTCGACTGGTCATCCAGTTGCAGAGACAGGTCGATTTTCTGGTCGGGACGAATTTGCTTGATATGGCCACGCAGCTTTTGACCGACCCTGAGTGGCTGAAAGATCTCGTTGTCGTAAATCAGCCCCAGATGCGTGCCGTCGACGACGGCCTGGTAACCCATGTCAGTGCGGTTGCTGATCAGTAGATCAACCGCCTGCTGTGGCTTGAAATAGAAGGATTTTTCACTCAGGTGGTCAGATAGTCTGGTGGAAGCGGCTATGCGGTCTGTCTCTCCATCGAGATAGAGAAACACGACATAGGCGTTGCCGACTTCCATTGGCTTGCGTTGCTCGCTGAAGGGAACCAGCAGATCTTTGAGTAAGCCCCAGTCGAGAAAAGCGCCGATCTTGTTGATGGCAACCACTTTCAGGCAGGCACACTGATCCACCATCGCATAGGGTGTTTCAGTGGTGGCGATCAGCCGGTCTTCGGAATCCCGGTAGATAAAGACTTCCACAGACTCCCCGGGGGAGCATTCAGCGGGGACGTAGCGTGCAGGGAGCAGGATTTCACCAAACTCTCCACCATCGAGATAGATGCCGAAATCGACAGATTTGACAACTTGTAAATGATTGATTTTTCCGATGTTTAGCATGATTTAGGTTTTAAGTATTAGGTATTAAGTTTTAGGTTGTTGGTGTCTTTTCACCCTCTCTCCAACCCTTTTCCTGATGGAGCGTGGGTTAATCATACTCTTTTTGTGCGAGTCTGGATTTTTTGCCGTGTTACAATATCTGGCGATTTTGGGATCTGAACGTTTTACTCGCTTTTTGAGGGTTTTTTTACCATGAAAAAAATACTGATTTCTGCTGTCGTCGTCGCTGCCTCTTTATCCACTATTTCCGCTGTTGCCGGTGATGCAGCTATGGGGAAGAGTAAATCTGCAGTTTGCGCCGCCTGTCATATGGCGGATGGTAACAGTGTGAATCCTTTGTGGCCAAAACTGGCTGGGCAACATGAAGGTTATATCGTCAAGCAGTTGAAAGAGTTCAAGAGTACGGCGCGTAAAGACCCGATCATGCTGGGACAGGTGGCGGCTCTGACTGAAGAGGATATGGACAACCTTGCGGCCTATTTCTCAACTCAGACCCTCAAGGGCGGTGAGGCTGATCCGGCACTGGTTGAAGCTGGTAAGTTGCTCTATACCACCGGAAATGCTAAACAGGGTGTTGCCGCATGCGCCTCCTGTCATGCTCCCAATGGCTTGGGCAACCCGGCGGCAAATTTCCCGGCAATTGCTGGTCAGCACACGGTTTATGCTGAAAAGCAGCTCAAGGCATTTCGTGACGGCAGTCGCGCCAACGACGTCAATACGATGATGCAGGATGTTGCAAGCAACTTGAGTGACGCGGATGTCAAGGCGGTAGCCAGCTATATCCAGGGATTGCGTTGATCTCTGAGTGAATCAGCGATAAAAAAGGGCGGCATTTGCCGCCCTTTTTTGATTTCGGCAACAATTTCCCGATTCGCGTTATTTTCCTTTTTTACCACGGAACACACGGACGACACAGAATAATTGTGCTCTTTTTTCAGGGTGTTCGGTGTGTTCCGTAGTTTGGTTTTTTAGATGGTTGCTCTTGCGGGTGAAGTGCTTTTCTCACCACATCCCGTGCCGCTGCAAACTGGTATAATTAAAAAGATGATTTCTGAAGTATCTGTTATCTGATGTATGAGTCCTATTTTGGTCTGAAAGAGAAGCCTTTCAGTATCGCTCCCGATCCCCGCTATATCTACCTCAGCGATGCACATGAGGATGCGCTTGCGCACCTGTTGTTCGGTGTGCAGGAGGGTGGCGGATTTGCGCTGATGACAGGAGAGGTCGGTACCGGAAAAACAACGCTGTTACGCACCCTGGTGCAGCAGTTACCGGAAAATATTGATCTGGCGCTGGTGTTCAATCCAATGCTCTCACCACTGCAGTTTGTTGCGACGGTGTGTGACGAGCTCAAAATCTCCTATGATGCTGACAAGGCAAGTTTGAAGTTGCTGATCGATGCGCTCAATAAACATCTGCTTGCAGCCTATCTCGATGGCCGCAGAACCATTTTGGTCATCGACGAAGCGCAGTCGTTATCGGTCGAGGTGCTGGAGCAGATCCGTCTGCTAACGAATCTTGAAACCACTCGCGAAAAGCTACTGCAGATTATTTTGATCGGTCAGCCGGAGCTGCGCGAAACTTTGGCGCGCAATGACATGCGTCAGCTGGCGCAGCGCATTACAGATGTGTTTCATCTCGAGCCACTTGGTCTTGAGGAGGTTCGCAATTATCTGATCCATCGCTTGACCATTGCCGGCGCCCAGAAATCGATATTTTCAGATTCGGCGATACGTGCAATCTACGCGGCTTCAGGAGGCGTCCCGCGCCTGGTCAACGAACTGGCCGACAAGGCGCTGTTGTCCGCCTATGCCAAAGAGAAGCGCCAGGTTGACAAAAAGATGGTGCGTGAGGCGTCTAAACAGGTGCTGGCAAGCAGAAACGAGGTTTCATTTGGCTGGTTGTGGGGTGTCACTGCCGCAGTCGTGATACTGGCTGCCGCCGGAATTTTCTACCTGTGGCGGCAATCCGCGCCCATAGTGAGTGATCCCGCATTGCACCAGCCGATGACTTCCGGTCAGGAGGGAAGCAGCCGGATTCATGTTGAAGCCGAGGCGATTATCGAGCCGCCAGTCGTGCAACAGGTAACAGCAGATGATACGCCGGTGTTGATCAGCAATGGCGTCAGCGCTCCCTATGTCCCGGAGGAGGCAGCAGATCAGGCAATATCACATGTGACTGATTCGACAGTTCTGCAATCCGCGGAGTTGATGCCTGCAGAGAGTGCGTCTGAATCCAAGCCGTTGCAAGTGGCTGCTGAAGTCCCATTGGCAGCGGAAACCGGAGAGGCTGTTGTTCATCCACAAGAGGCGAATGCCGGGCAACTCATCGCTGATCAGGAACCAGCGCCCGGCAACAAGAATGGCGGGCAGGCCATTGCTGACAAAGGGGTAGATGCAGAGGGAGAGCGCGAAGAACAGAGCAACAGCGAGGCCATTGCTCTTGATGAGTGGATTTATGATCATAGCGAAGAGACTTCCAGGGAGAATGCACTGAAGGAGCTGGTTTCAGTGTGGAACGTGGATGTCGATTCGAACAGCGATACCTGCGAGGCGATTGCAGAGTATGGTCTGCGGTGTCTGAAGATGAATGGAAGCTGGGCTATGATCAACGAGATCAATCGCCCCGTGATTGTGCAGTTGCATATGGGCAATCAGCGTTCCCACTATGTGACGCTGCTGGGGAGTGATGTCGAGTCGGTGGTGATCCGCTTTAACTCAGAGGTGTATCATTTTCCACATAAAGAATTGAGCGCCCGCTGGTTCGGTGAATTCGAGCTGGTCTGGCAGGAACCGCCGATGGGGCTCAGGTCTGCAATGCTTCCCGGCGACAGGGGAGAGCAGATCGAGTGGCTGCGTGATCGTCTCAGGGAGATTAACGGAGCGGAGGTCCCGCCTCAAAATGGTGAGGATCTTTTTGATGAGCGTCTGGCCGAGGCGGTGCGTTCTTTTCAGGCAAGCAACCATCTCACGCCGGATGCAATGGTTGGCACGCAAACGATTATTCGCCTTAACTCAGCCTCCCCATCGGATAGCGGGCCGCGTCTGAAAGCGAGAGGCTAAGCTGTGTCTTTGATTCTCGACGCATTGCGAAAATCCGAGCATGGGCGTCATGGCGCTGCGGATTCCGTGCTGCCGCTCATCGTGACGCCACGATCAGGCAGGGTGCGGAAAAAGCGGGTTGCGACTCTGCCGATCCTGATTATGCTGCTCGTTGTGACGGCTACAGTCGTCATCTTTCTCTATCGGGAGACGATATTTCCACCACGATCAGTGACTCAAGCAGCTTCGACGTCTGCGCCTGCAAAACCGCAGGTTGTGCAACAGAGCCAACAACTACGGCAGGCGGTGGCTCCTGTCAAAGAGGTGGGGCGGGCAGCAGCTGATGTCAAACCGGCTCAATCCACTCCGCAGCTGAAAAGTGACACAAGGCCACTAGCCAAAGCTGAAATTCCTCCGCCCGACCCAGTCGCTGCTGAGCGAGCAAAAGTGGTAAAACGCAGTCCGCCACAGAAGTCTGAGTCAGCAGCAGTGACTGCAGCGAAAGTCAAACCCGTTCCCAAACCCAGGCCTAAAATAAAACCTGAAGCTGTTAAACGGGATGTGATTCCTGCAGCACTCTCAACCTTCCCTGCAGATTTTATTCACAAGGTACAGCCGCTACACCTCGATTTTCATGTCTACTCCTCTGATATCAGCAGACGTATGGTCTATATCAATAACCGTGAGTATGCGGAGGGAGATCGGGTGAAGAGCAGTTTAACAATTGTTCGTATCGTTCCGCAGGGAGCTGTGATGCAATGGCAACAGAAATCATTTTTGTTGACTGCGCAGGATTGATGAAGCCCGAACCTCATCCCATGTGTTTAAGCAGTCGTCCCGCACCCATGATTCCGAGTTTGTTGTTTGCTTATGTGCTTTTCTGAGGACAATAGCGGCTATCAACGCAGCTTTGGAGGCGTCGCCAGGCTCTACGGGGATGCAGGGCTGGAGAGTTTTAAAAGCGCTCATATATGTGTGGTCGGTATCGGCGGGGTTGGCTCCTGGGCGGCTGAAGCCCTGGCCCGCAGTGGAGTCGGAAGCATTACCCTGATCGATATGGATCATGTCTCCATCTCGAATATCAACCGCCAGCTTGTGGCGTTGCACAGCACACTGGGGAGATCCAAGATACAGGTATCGCAGCAACGTATCAAAGAAATCAATCCCGCTTGCCGGGTCATCCTGCATGAAGAGTTCGTGACGCAGGAAAATCTGGATGAGTTGCTCGATCCGGCTGTTGACGCGGTCATCGACTGCATCGATAATTTCCGCCGCAAGGCGGCTCTCATCGCCTGGTGCCGGCGAAAAAAAATCGCCATCGTCACTGTCGGCGGCGCAGGTGGCAAGCGTGATCCGTCAAAGCTGCAAATCGCCGATCTCAGCCGCACACACAAAGACGTGCTGCTGTCGCGAACGCGCAAGGAGTTGCGTCAGCAATACGGATTTCCGCGCAATCTCAAGCGGCGCTTTTCTGTAGCGGCGGTCTATTCGATGGAAGAGGTGAAAGGTCAGAAGGGGAGTGGCCTCAACTGCGGTGGACTGGGTTCGATCACGCACGTGACCGCAACCGCAGGGCTGTTTGCCGTCTCCAGGGTACTGGAGATGCTGAGCAAATTACCCTCTCCCGGAGGGTGAGGGCTAACGATCTGCTAACTACCATGATTTTAATCATGGAAATTGCGATTCATCAATCTGATTTGATCAAAAATATTGGCATTTATTAGTAAAACCAAGTATTCTGATCAGATTCGCGGAGAGCTTTCCTGCGGCTATATTTTTCACGGTCATGTGCTCAGCATGACCTATGTTTTTTGTGACGATTTAACTCGGAGAACTGGATTATGAACCAGAGCTATTATGATGCTGTAACCAAGATGGAAGGAATGAATGTTAACGAGGAGTACATTCAAGGTTGGCAGGCAGGTTTTCTTCAAAACCCCAAGCGTGAAGAGCAGCGTGTAACAGAAGCTTATGATGCTGGATACGCCGACGGTGAAGAAAAAAGCACCGACAATTTTTCCAACTGGAGCTGAATTTCAGCATTAACCCGGTTCGTTGTCTGATTTAAAACCCCGCTGCGCCGGGGTTTTGCTTTGTTGACAGGGACAGGCAATTCCAACAAGAGCAGAGATTATGGCGGTTATTGAACTGAGTGAAGAAAATTTTGAAGAGACCATCAATAACAATGATTTTGTCATTGTCGATTTCTGGGCGCAGTGGTGTGGTCCCTGTAAATCCTTTGCCCCGACTTATGAGAAGATCTCGGAAGAGTTCCCTGATATCATTTTTGGAAAAGTGAATACCGAAGAGCAGCAGGGGATTGCCGGCCATTTTCAGATTCGTTCCATTCCCACCTTGATGATGTTTCGTGAACAGATCATCATCTACAGTGAGGCCGGCGCACTTCCCGAGACGGCATTCAAAGATATCGTCGAACGCGCATCCGACCTGGATATGGCCAAGGTGCGTGAGCAGATGTCAGAAGAGCAGGCAAAAAAAGCATGACCTGTTTTTTTAACCACAGACGCACACAGATAAACACAGATTAAGGTGACTTTTCAATAATCCCGAGTCTGCATGGCTGCATGCATTTCACGGCTGGAAGGACGCTCCTACGTCTGGCGCTGTATCGATTTGTAGGAGCGGTCTTCCGACCGCCATGGACGGCGGAAGTGCAGGCAACGCAGGAGCATTTACCGGCTGACCGCGATCATGCACTCTCTTCGGAGAGGGTGTTGGAGTGAGGGCTTTTCGAAGCGCAGGGTGTCAATAAGCGAAGCGCATTGCACCGCATTTATGCCAACTTCTCTTTTTTACCACGGAACACACGGACAACACGGAATTCTCCCGGTTCTCTTTTTCTGTGTATTCTGTGTGTTCCGTGGTTTAAGCTTTTACCCCGCCAAAATCCGTGGCCAGCGTTCATGCACGGCCTCTTCATCCTGCGGCTCGACGGTGACTACGTAGATCCGCTGCTCGTATTTGTTTCTGGCGACAAGTCCCTGAATCCATTTGCCGCTGGTGATATCGAACCAGTGACTGGCGCCTTCGATGTCTTTCTCCATGAACTGTGATACAGGCAGTTTGACCGGGGTCGGGAAAAAACGCTCCCAGCGTCCTGCGTAGATAGACTCTAGCCGCGCCCATCCGCCCAGGGGCAGGGACCCGCTTTGCTGCTGACGCCTTCCCCATGGGAGCAGAATGGCCATGCCGTCTTTCTGCCTGACAGGCAGCTGTGCAGCCGGATTCGGAAAGTAGTAGCGATACTCCTCGTTGTTGTGTGTAAAAAAAACGCCGCCGCACATGCTATTTCACCTGTTTTGGTTTGGTACCGTCGGTGGGATGGGGGTTCGGGGGAAGGGATGCTGAATATGCATTGTAATTCATTAGATAGATGGCCCTTCCCCCGTAGATAACTTGAAAGAAAGTTTTGCTCAAGCCGCGAAGCGGCTTGAGCAAAACCTTCTCAAATTGTTTGCCGGTGCCCGTTCGGCTTCCACGCCGGTGCGATCACATTGGGCATATCGGAACGCTCCAGCAGGCGCACCGGGGTCAGCGTGTACTCGCCGTAGCGTTCGTTGATGGCATCCATCACCCTGTTGACTCCCTCTCTTTTGCTGTTATCGACTGCAAACAGGCTCTGCTGCTGTTGCGCCGGTTGTGGATCGAGTGCGGTCACCTGCACCTGGAAGCAGCCCTCGCCATGCCAATGGTGATTTAAAAACGCGATACATTGAATATAGATGATTTCACCGTCATCTGTGGGCTCGGCAACCCGGGCTCTGCTCTTCAGCCACTGCTGCCCGGTCCTGAGACCGATATAAAAGGATTGCGCCCTGAAGTGATGCTTGCGCAGGCGATACCCCACTTTCTCGCTCATGTGCCGGTAATAGGTCAGCAGCACGCTGCGCTCGCTGGTGTCGGGTGGAATTACCTTGCCATGCCCCATGCTTTTGGGCGCTGCAATCTCTGTGATCACTCCCTCGGGATCCTTTCCCTGCGCCATCAGCCAGATGCGTCGTCCCGGGTTGCCAAAGCGTCGCGCCAAAACGCTGACGGGGATGTTTTTCATCTCTCCACAATAGGTCACGCCGTGTTGTTGGAGATAACTGCCAATCCCCTTGTTGATGCCGCACAATGCTGTGACCGGTGCATTTCGGAGCGCCTCTTCCGCTTCCCATGGAGGAATGATCGTCAGGCCGTCGGGCTTGTGCAGCTTGGCGGCATATTTCGCCGTGGTCTTGTCACCGCTGACACCGACGGAGCAGAGAATGCCGGATGTCTGCAGCACAGTTTGTTTCACTTGCCTGGCAATGACTTCCGGAGAACCAAGCAGCAGTTGGCAGCGGGTGATGTCGAGAAAAGCCTCATCGACGGAGAAGATCTCGATATCCGGTGTAAATCTCTGCAGAGCCTGCATGATGGCAGTCGATACCTTGACATAACGCTGCGGCCGGGAGGGAGCCTGGATGAGTTCCGGGCAGTAGCGGCGCGCCTCCTTGAGGCGCATGCCGGTTTTGATCCCCCATGCCCGCGCCTCGTAGGAGCAGGTGATAATGGTGGAGCCGCGCCGGCCATTGGTAATCGCAATTGGCCGTCCCTGCCACTCGGGGTGATCGAGCTGCTCGACAGAGGCAAAAAATGCATTCATGTCCATGAGAATGATGGCGCGTGGCCACAGGGTATCGGCTGTTGTCATTGTGCTGTGAGTCGTCTGTGAATCGTTTTTGTTATTCGTACTATAAATGTTCTATATTCAGGATAACGGAGAACGCACCAGGAAGCAAATGATTCGGCGGGGTGGCAGCAATTCTCAATGAGCCAATAGCGTGCCGATACCTTAAAAGACTTTTACCACGAAGTACACGAAGACCACGAAGAATCAACTGGTTACAAAAACTTCTTGTAATCTCTCAATAACTCCGTGCAGGAAAAACCCGTAGGCCGGATGAGCGTAAGCGAAATCCGGCAATACAAAGCCGGATGACGGCGCTGGAAGATCCGTATTGAATCAAAGATTGGTGAAAGCGCCTTATCCGGCCTACGATGCTGGTGTAGCATTGAATTGTTGGCGTGCTCATCTGAATGCGATTATGCACGGAGTTATTGAGAAGCTACCAGGATCTCTCCTGGGTCGAGATGACAAACCGAAAATGAAGGATGCTCATCCCTGTATACTCAAAGCGGACGCTATCGACAAAATAGTTTCGTTTACACTTGGTGGTTCACAGGAAAAAACAGCATGTTGTTGAATATTGCTCTTCTCATCGTGTTCATAGCGGCACTCTTCCTCTTCGTTAAATTCGAGGCGATTTTCCTGCCCCTGGCAATCGTATTAGCATTAGTGAGTGTTGTGGTGGTTGTTCGACACAATGCAAATGTCATGGTGATCGATGCAGCTATACTGAATGAGCTTGAGAAAGAGGAGGAGCGCCCTAAAAGTATTTTTGAAAAGAGCCGCGATACGCTCAAGAGAGAGGGTTATTCCGCGGAGCAAATAGACACCATCCTTTCCGTGCGTGAACTGGAACGTCCGGCAACGCAACAGGAATAAAGACCTGCGTAGAGGGGTGGCTGGATTCCACCTGGATTCAAACTCCAGTCGTCATTCCTCTTCATCCGGCAGTGAGTAGCCCGGGGGATGCTGTGATCGATCAAGACAGCAATTCTAAATGTAGAGAAATACTCACCACGAAGGACACGAAGGACACGAAGAGCACGAAGGCATTTTTGTAACCAGTTGATTCTTCGTGGTCTTCGTGTGCTTCGTGGTAAAAGTCTTTTAAGGTATCGACTCTTTTATTGGTACATTGAGAATTGCTAGTGATCGAGAAGCCGAGGTTCCACATGGCTTTCACTCATGCTATTCTGTCCGCTTTGTTTTGAGCTGCAATTCACTGGTACCTTCCCTTGTCTGAATTTGAAAGTCACGTTGAAGTCAATATGGGATCGGAGAAAAGCTTTGGCATCGTCTTTGCCATTGTCTTCTCCCTCATCGGGCTCTACCCGCTGGTGCATGGGGCGGATGTGCGCTTGTGGGCTCTGATAATTGCTCTGGTATTATTAGTACTGTCCTTTCTGGCGCCCAAAACATTGTCCCTTCCCAATAAACTGTGGTTCAAACTGGGCATGGCGCTTGGCGCCATTGTTGCTCCCGTCGTGATGGCGCTGGTCTATTTTACTACCGTCGTGCCAATTGGTCTGATCATCAGGCTCATGGGAAAAGACCCGCTTCGGGAAAAGCTGGACAAGGATGCTGACTCATACTGGATTGAGCGTGACCAGCCTGTTGGCTCAATGAAAGATCAATTTTAAGGAATCTATTCGATGTCTTTTCTCAAAGAGCTGTGGAAATTTATGCGTGTCAGAAAAAAATTCTGGCTGCTTCCTATCATGCTGATGATGGCCATCTTCGGCGGTCTCATCGTCTTGAGCCAGGGATCGGCCGTCGCACCCTTTATCTATACATTGTTCTAGCCCGATGACAACAATCCTGGGTATCTCTGCCTTCTATCATGACAGTGCGGCGGCGCTTGTCGTGGATGGTGACATCATCGCGGCTGCACAGGAAGAGCGTTTTACGCGTAAAAAACATGATCCCGGCTACCCGCACAATGCGATCGACTACGTCTTGTCAGAGGCTGGCCTGGCGCTCGATCAGGTGGATTATGTGGCTTTTTATGACAAGCCATTTCTCAAGTTCGAACGCCTGCTGGAGACTTACGTCGCGCACGCGCCAAAAGGCTTCAAATCATTCAGCATGGCAATGCCTGTATGGCTGCGTGAAAAACTTTTCCTCAAAGACCAGCTTTTCAAAGAGCTGAAAAAACTGGACAAAAATTTTGCCATTGAAAAATTGCTGTTCGGTGAGCATCATTTCAGCCATGCAGCCAGCGCCTTTTACCCGTCACCCTTTGAAGAGGCCGTTGTTCTGACGCTCGATGGTGTTGGCGAGTGGGCGACGACAACCGTCGCCATCGGCAAGGGCAACAAGCTTGATATTGTCAAGGAAATCCACTTTCCGCACTCACTTGGCTTGCTTTACTCCGCCTTTACCTACTACACGGGCTTTAGGGTCAACAGTGGCGAATATAAAGTCATGGGGCTGGCGCCCTATGGCGAGCCCAGGTACAAAGCGCTAATCTTTGAGAAGATCATTGACCTCAAGGAGGATGGCTCGTTTCGTCTCGATCAGTCCTATTTCAACTATGCGACCGGGCTGACGATGACCAACAAAAAATTCTCCGATTTGTTCGGTGAACCGGTAAGAAAACCGGAATCAGATGAGTTGACACAGTTCCATATGGATATCGCTGCTTCTGTACAGGCTGTGACAGAGGAGGTCGTATTAACGATGACCCGATCACTAGCGCATGAGTACAACATCCCGAACCTCTGCATGGCTGGCGGTGTCGCACTGAACTGTGTAGCCAATGGTAAGATCCTCAGAGATCAAAGTTTCAAGGATGTCTGGATGCAACCGGCTGCCGGTGATGCAGGAGGCGCCCTGGGGGTGGCTCTGGCCGTGTGGTACAAAGAGCTCGACAATCCCCGCACCGTGAATCCGAAAGATGCGATGCAGGGGGCTTATCTCGGCCCCTGTTACGGTCAAAAAGTCATTGAAGAACAGCTCATGCAGTGCGGCGCAAAGTTTGATACGCTTTCTGAAGAGGAGATGCTGGAACAGACTGCCCTGGCGCTTGCCGAGGGAAAAGCCATCGGCTGGTTTCAGGGGCGCATGGAGTTCGGACCACGCGCACTTGGCGGGCGCTCTGTCCTCGGCGACCCGCGTTCGGAAACGATGCAGAAGACCCTGAACCTCAAGGTGAAGTATCGCGAAAGCTTCCGCCCCTTTGCCCCTTCCGTGCTCAGAGAAGATGTTGCCGAGTGGTTTGAACTCGACTATGACAGCCCCTACATGCAGTTAGTCGCTGATGTGAATCACCACAAGCGCCGTCAAATGAGTGCTGCAGAGGATGCATTATTCGGCATCGATAAACTCAACACCAAACGCTCGGAGATACCTGCAGTGACGCACGTCGATTACTCGGCAAGAATCCAGACCGTCCATAAAGAGACCAATCACCGTTATCACGCCCTCATTAGCAAGTTCAAACAGAAGACGGGGTGTCCTGTCGTCGTAAACACATCCTTTAACGTGCGTGGAGAGCCCATTGTGTGTACCCCTGAAGATGCGTTCAGATGTTTCATGGGAACGGAAATCGAGGTGTTGGTAGTCGGTAACTGCATTTTACGCAAGGAAGATCAGGACGAGGCATTGACTGAAAACTATACGGATAAATATGAACTCGACTGATCATGGTGCTCTTTCCGGGAAAAAATTCCCTGACTGATGGATGTACTGATGACGAAAGATGCTGCATCGCTGAAAGCTGATTCATCCCGAGCATCTTGCAAAACTCCGTCATTCAGGCATGTTTTTAGCCGGAATCCATTTTCTCGATCTGTAAGTTGTTGATTCTATAGATTCCGGCCTTCGCCGGAATAACGAATTTTGGAGTTTTGCAAAAGGCTCTCCCTTTTATCCATTTCTGATGCGGATGCTGCCTCGAATGAAGAGTAACTACAGGCTGGTGCTCGGCGTTGTCACGATCAACCTGCTGCTCTT
>JAQYVP010000113.1 GCA_030145485.1 Chromatiales bacterium | reverse complement strand
TGCGGCGTCTTCACCAAAGCAGTGAATGCCGAGAATCTCGCGGCTTTCGCGGTGAAACAGCAGCTTCAGCATTCCGGTGGTATGTCCGGTGATCTGCGCTCTGGCGAGGTGCTTGAATTCCGCTCGACCCACCTCGAACGGCACCCCGGCTTCAGTGAGCTGCTGTTCTGTCTTGCCAAGCGAGCTGATTGCCGGGCTGGTATAGATGCCCGTGGGTACATCCTTGACCAGCGACCAGTCGCAGCGTCCCATGGCGATATGCGCGCCGGCAAAACGTCCCTGGTCGTAGCTGGCGCTGGCAAGACCCGGCGGGCCGATGACGTCGCCTAGCGCATAGATATGCGGCGCGGAGGTTTGAAGAAATTCATTCACCTCTATCTGGCCACGATGATTCAGCGTTACACCAATCTGCTCCAGCCCCATGTTGGCCGTATTACCGGTACGTCCGTTTGCCCACAGCAGCACATCACTTTTGAACCTGGCGCCTGACTGGCAGTGCAGCACCACATCATTCTCTCCGGCATCGATCTGCGCATAGGAGTCATTGTGGCGAATCAGAACTCCCTGATCGCGCAGGTGATAGCTCAGCGCATCGGTAATCTCGGTATCCAGAAATGACAACAGGCTGGAACGGGTATTGATGAGGTTGACCCGCAAATCGAGGTTGGCGAAGATCGATGCATATTCACAGCCGATCACACCGGCGCCATAGATGGTGATGCTTGTCGGCGTATACTCCAGTTGTAAAATTTTGTCGCTGTCCAGTACCCGTGGGTGGCTGAAATCGACGTCATCGGGGTGATAGGGGGTGGAGCCTGTTGCGATGACAAAATGTTCCGCCTGGAACTGCTCGGTGCTGCCGTTTTCCTGACGGACTGTCAGCGTATGCGCATCATCAAAAGAGGCGAAGCCATGCACCGTAGTGACCTGGTTTCTGGGATAGTAACGGTTGCGCAAGCGCACCTGTGCAGTGCTGACGTTGCGCGCTTCCGCCAGCAGATCCGGATAGGTCACATCCATATGCCCGAGGGTATGCTCGAACAGTGGATGGTGGCGGTAATCCGCCAACAACTGCACGCAGTGGCGCAACGCCTTGCTGGGAATAGTGCCCCAGTGCGTACAGCCGCCGCCCAGCTGGTGGTAGGCCTCTACGACCGCCACCCGCTTGCCGCTTTTGGCCAGGCGCATGGCCGCGCCATCGCCGCCGGGTCCGCTGCCGATAACTACGACATCAAATATTTGCATCTGATGATTTCCACAGGAAAGTGCAGGATTTCATGTCAAACATGGATTCATTTTCACTCTTTTTCTATTTCATGTGGCAAATTCCAGAATCTGACACCATGCAGTGCTTTTTCTTCAAGGGCTCTTCGTTCGCTTGCGCCTTGTCCCTCGTCAAGGAGTTGTTTGATATCGGCAATGACCATGGCGTTGTGCAGATGATAGATGTGGCCGGAGACGGTGCGTGCATTCTGCGCAGAGACATCGATCGTTTCAAGGCGGGCGTCAACTGTCAGCACTTTCCCCGCTTCACCAAGGCGATTGGCGCCGTGGACTTCATGGGAGAGCTTCAATGCATTGTCGTTTCCGGAGGCATAGAGTGTGATGCGTTTGACGAGCGGCCGTAGTTGGGGCAGTCTCTGCAGGAATATTTGACTATCGATGTCCGGTGCAACCAGGATGAGTTCGTTGAAAAGCTGTTTGGAGGTGTTGCAGCAACTCATACGGCTGAGAGCATTCACCACTCCGCGGGCTCCCAGACTGTGTGCGACCAGGTTGATGCGTGATGATTCAAAGCGTTTAGAGAGCTGTGTGAGGAATTTTTCCAGGTGGTAGACGCTCCATGCAAGATCTGCTTCATCATGGGTATAGGTGAGCACGTTGCCATTCGCCGGCCAGCTGAACAGCAACATTCGCCCATGCAGACCCAGTTCACGCTGAAAAGTTGCCGCACGGGTGCAGGCCTTTTCGAAACCGATGTTATAGCCATGGATGTAGAACACCAGATTGCCGTTATCCCGGGCGATGGAGGCTTCCAGTCTTTTCCACAACGCATCCTGTGAAAACTCATCGATTCCTCTGAGTGACCTGATGCGGTCGGGAATATAGAACGGCACAGAATCTGCAAGCTTCTGCAAACCATTGACCGGTTTGAACTCCATGTTGCAAATGCCTGTGCTGAGCTGCCCTCTGGAGTCGCCATAAAACTCTTCGGGTTTCCCTTCTCCGTCATGGTTGCGCAGGGTCGCGTAGAGCACAGAGACAGTCGTGTCGCTTGCTCCCTTATCAGAACCCTGCGCCTCTCCGTGCCGGGCGGTGTACAGGATGCCAATCAAGGTGATAAAGAGTGTTACAGCCACTCTATTTGACCACCACTGTTTTTTTATCGGGCGCATTTGGGTGAGTTGCATTTGGCGTATTATGAAATAATGATGATTCACTATAGCAGACCCAATGCAATTCTTGATCCTGAACAGGAATTTACATCTTTTCAAAGTAAGTTCTTAATAAACCCGTGCATGATCGCGGTCAGAAGACCGCTCCCACAATTCTATGTGGCGTCAGATGTGGGAGTGGTCTTCTGACCACGATTGAAATGCGATAGCATTTTACTTGCATGACAGGATTGTTGAGGTGTTGTGATATTGTGAATAAAGCAGTTTCCGTATGGTTTCACAAAGAGTGAATTAGCAGAGCAAGCATGAACAAAACAGTTGATCAGATCGTTTCGCAAGCAGGGCGCATTATCCTCGG
>JAQYVP010000032.1 GCA_030145485.1 Chromatiales bacterium | reverse complement strand
TCGAGAAATTGCCGTATATCGACAGGTGGTAAGTCAGTGGGTCACAGAAGAGCGAGAGACTGCATAACTGCCACACAATAGCCCCGTCATCAAGCGGGGTTTTCATTGTCAAATCCCAGGGCCTTATTCCGCTGGATCAATACCCATCAGACTCGTGAGAGCCCCGTTTATAGGCGTTCCTGCATCGAAGTTCTAACCAAGGGTATGGGTTGAGGCTAGGAGGCTCTGAAATGACGCTGTACGCCGGAAAAAAGCAGCATAGAATGCATATCTGAAGGGAGGGATATTCAGTTTGGATCAATTGCCCGGCTATTATGCCGGGTTTTTATTGCTAGGTGATAGATGACAGATCAGCACTACTGCACGTATATGGCTACAAAACACCAGGCAAGTACCAATCTCGGTACCAGCGAACCCACAAAATCCATGCTAACTAGTGCGAATCGGTGTAAATGGGTGCAAGGTTAACTGGTTGTCTTAGAAGGAAAATATGGTGCCCAGGGACAGAATCGAACTGCCGACACGAGGATTTTCAGACTGATATATAGGTACAAATAACTGAACCCATTCACAACAAAACACGTTGAAACAACATGTTACAACAATAAAAATCCTCTGGCCAGTGCTTAATTGTGTCTCAAAGAGCTGGGGGATGTACCTAAATCTGTACCCATTCTTGTACGAGTGAAAGATTCAATCTTGGAACTGTGATTTTGCCTTTCCTTCTGGATTCAACCTCTGCTTGAACGAATGAACTACAGAATACAGCTGAACCTGCCCTCAACCAGATTTGACTCTAGCTCTGCCATTTCCTCTATAGCCTGGAACTTTCATCGGCGTGTGTACGTATAACCGCTGTCATTACTGGATAGTCGTTCTTTACGACCCTGACATCATATCGTGATGGCTGACCATCTCCAGAAAATTCTTCCTCTTCAAACAGATTGCTTGAAGTTCTCCCCTTGATGCCCCACATGATTTCGCTTGGCGCAAGGCTTTTGGTCGCTCAACTACCATGAGAATTATTGGAACTTTAACTGAAATTGATGCAGCCATTTAATCAGTTAATTTTTATTAGATCAGCTCAACAAAATCCCGAAATCTATCTGCAGAAATAGCCAAACCCTGAGCAGCCAAAGTTTCAATATACTCATCTGCCGTCTTGGGTGGATTTTTTAGTGCTTCTCGATGTTGTTTGGCTGTAGCTATCACTGCGCCCTGATGTAAATCTAGCTGATTCTCGATAAATGCATCCGGATGCATGGCTTCTATACCATATTGGTTGAGCACATTATCTGGAAAATCTTTTAGATTAAAGGTAATAATGGCCTGTGCGCCAGAACGAATCGCAGCAGCCAAAACATGCCGATCATCGGTATCCGGAAGTTGTAGATTTTCCATTAATGGTTCATAACCTGCAACCAATGAGTCAGGCACTGCTTTATCCATTAACTCCCGAGTACGTGGAAGTTTATCTTCGAGTTCCGGACGAGACTTCAAGACATTCCTGATCCATTCATCATGAATCTGATTGGTCCATTTGGCAGCGAAGAGCCCCGTCATTGACAAACGAAGCAAAAAATCACGCAGAGGAGCAGGATAGAGTACACAGGCATCAAAAACGACCGTATAGCGCATCAATAGCCCATATCATTTTCTTGAGCCTGAGATACCAGTTCATCAAGGGCAGTTCGACTCTCCTGATCTCGCAGATCGCGATAAGACATCAAATCCTGATAACGGATACGACGGTGGGTTCCTGTTCTGGAGAATGGAATAATACCTTCTTCAAGTAATTTAACCAGATGAGGGCGTGATACATTGAGGATATTTGCAGCTTCCTGAGTGGTGAGTTCTGCATGAGTTGGAACTATTGTGACCGCATTACCCTTAGCCATTTCAACAAGCAGATCACGCAATAGCGCCAAAGCCTGTCTTGGCAGGATTAGATTGTTTCCATCAAGTTGTACTCTTGCACGTTCCGCTTCCGGCATTTGGCCGAGCAGACGGCTCAACTCCTCTGCACTTGCTCGAGCTAATGCTGAGGACTCGCTATCTGGTAGTGTTTGAGATAATGCAGACATTATTTTCCATACCCTGAAAAATCTTATTTGTGCAAATTATATTCGTAATAAACGAAAGCGCAATAGATATCGTGGCGTTGCCATTATACGTCATTTCAAAATTCGGCATGTCCGGCATGACTCCTGCCATTCATACACAGCATTGATATTCCTTATCCAACGCTGGCATTGTGGTCAGAACAGGGATGAAATACCACAGGAAATCCCTGTGCATAGCCCGCTGTGTCAGGATAGATGTCGCCTCTCTTTGAGAGTGTTTGTTTGAGCATGTCAGGAAGACAGAATAGGGGGTGGTGGCTGTTCCAATCAGATGCTTTGCAGGCATTCTTTAATGTCGTGTGCTCTTGATCAGATAGATAGCGGACAACCTTATTCTATTCTGTGAGAGGATATATGCACGGAACAAGATTGTTCAGAGGATAGTCACGCTCTTTAACAGCATATTTAAAAACGCTGAAGAGGCAGGCCGTCATCCTATTGATGGTCACCGGTAAGCGGTTTTTACCATAAGATTTGTGTTCAGATCGAATACTGCTGGAGTCAATATCAATGAAGCGGGTGTCGGCGTGCAGGCTCCACCAGAAGCCCAGCCTGAAACTCTGGCCTATGATGTTGTGATCCAAGGGACCACCAACCGAAACACCTGAAAATCAGGCGACGTACCTATTTATTATTTTTTCGCCTCGTTCAGCGCTGCCTTATGATCTGATTTATTCCATTAAATCAGTGTCTTAGATGGTGCCCAGGGACAGAATCGAACTGCCGACACGAGGATTTTCAGACTGATATATAGGTACGAATAACTGTACCTACACACAATAAAACACGCTGAAACAACATGTTACTACAACTATAATCCTCTTACCAGTGCTTAATTGTGCCTCAATGAGTTGGGGGATGTACCTAAATCTGTACCCATTCCTGTAGCCATGAAAGATCCAGGCTCAAAGCCACTACCCGATCAATATAGGTACAGAAATATGTACAGTACACCCCTCTGCTGATCAAGTTTCAAGAGTTGTCAACTCTGATCTTGTGCTCCATCCAGTGTATTAATCTTGTCGCCTCTACCCCGATCAGCTAGCGTTACCTGCACATGATGATTGCTGTTGGATCCAAACACACCATGGAAGAGGATCAGATTGACTCTGGGCTTTGGCACTAGGCTGTTGAAAAACATCCCAGTTCATGGATGATACCCGTTATTTCTACACAAGTATGAAATAGCCGATGCGCGGAACCGATATCCATCAGGAGACACTCTTCAGCACCATCAGCCCGGGCGACAGAGTGTCCAAGGACCATCCCTTGAGTTCGATTCGGGAGATGGTCAATACGGCGCTGAAGCATCTGGACCATGACTTCGATGCCCTCTACGCCAAGCAGGGGCGTGACTCGATTCCGCCCGAAAAACTGCTACGCGCCCAGCTGTTGATAGCGCTCTACTCCATCCGCAGTGAACGGCTGCTGATCGAGCAGCTCGATTACAATCTGCTGTTTCGCTGATTCGTCGGCTTCTCGATGGATGATGCGGTCTGGCATCACTCCACGTTTACGAAGAACCGGGATCGTCTGCTGGAAGGTGAGATCGCTGACAAGTTCTTTGCCCTCGTTTTGAACCAAGCCCGGAATGTCGGCCTGTTGTCCAATGAGCACTTCAGTGTGGATGGGACATTGATCGAGGCGCTGGCATCCCTGAAGAGCTACCGGCCAAAAGATGGAGAGGATCCACCGTCAGGCGGCGGGCGCAATCCCAGCGTGGATTTCCGCGGCCAGATGCGCTTACGGGATACGCACGAATCCACAATCGATAAAGAGGCGCTGCTCTATCGCAAGAGCAAGGGCGTGGCGGCAAAATTTAGTTTCATGGAGCATCTGCTCATGGAGAACCGCCATGGTCTGGTATTCAATGCACAGGTGACGCAGGCCACGAGCAGAGCCGAGCGCGAGGCAGCCGTCGACATGTGCGCGCGCTCAGTGGCACGCATCGCGTGACGCTGGGCGCGGACAAAAACTACGATGCCAGGGGCTTCGTTGATGCCATGCGCTGCCACAACGCCACACCGCATGTGGCCCACAGAACACCACCAACCGTTCATCAGCCATCGATGGACGCACAACCCCCATCCGGGCTATCAGGTCAGCCAGACGATTCGCAAGCGGATCGAAGAGTGTTTTGGCTGGGTTAAAAACAATAGGCGGCCTGCGCAAGAGCCGCTTTGTCGGCAGGGAGAAACTCGACTTCCAGTTTGTCCTGACCTTTGCCGCCTTCAACCTGATTCGGATGCGTAATATCGGGGTGGGTACATGCGGATGATGGCTGCACTGAGGGATTGGTCCGTCCAAAACCACGGATTTGACGAGATTTCAATAAGATACAGTCGTTCGTCCTGGAAAGGTCGGCGAAAATTGTTGCAATCAGGCTGTTGGAAAATCAAAAACCTAAAATTTTCAACAGCCTTGCTAGGGGCTCCAAGCTTATATATAAACGCCATTTTCCACACAGTCCATATATATTGACCTGCCTGTCCACCCTCTTTTGTCTTCGAGCTTACACCTAATCAAATCAGGAATTTTCCGAATTCTGCAATTCCAGGTAATAACACCCTCTCTTCACTATCTAATTCCGGTAATTCGGAGAGTATGATCATGCTCTGGAATTGATTGACTGGCCTTCTGATCAGAAACAGACAGATCACTCCTTTGTGTTATTTGCAGCTTATGCCTACCGTGACAAAGCAAGTGTGACTGTCTTTAAGCCCTAACAGTGGGCAACACGGCAAGCCTACTTTATCGACTTGCGAATCGGGTGCGTCAAGTGTCAGCCCACCATCGCCGGCCGTTCTACTCCCAGTTTTTTCATCCGGGCGCGCAGGGTGTTGGGATTGATCCCGAGCAGTTCGGCGGCG
The DNA here is from genome assembly GCA_030145485.1 of Chromatiales bacterium. Classification (GTDB taxonomy): domain Bacteria; phylum Pseudomonadota; class Gammaproteobacteria; order Chromatiales; family Chromatiaceae; genus Sva-25. The sequence continues at coordinate 48,478 of JAQYVP010000032.1, read as the reverse complement.
TTTCCCGTACCGTGGATCTTCCAGCCGCAGCGCTCGCACACGGCTCGTATATAGTCACGGTTCACATCGTCCAGGGTTTTCACATCAATGGCTATGCTGGTATTGCCGCCCATGGGCATTGCCGATGTTGTAGTGGACAGCTTTTTTTTCAGAAGCCCAACCACGCTCAGCGTCCCCCCGGGTGAGAGAATCAGCGAGCGCTCGATAACATTCTGCAGTTCCCGAATGTTGCCTGGCCAGTCGTAGGCCTTCAATGCTTCCATGGTCTCATCGGGAATGAAAGTGATTTTACGATTGACGTGGCTCTGCAGTTTTTCGACGAAGAACTCCACTAGAAACGGAATATCCTCCTTTCGTGCCCGCAGCGGCGGCATGGTGATGGGAAAGACGTTGATACGGTAAAAAAGATCCGGGCGGAAGGCGCCTTTCTCGGCCATTTCCTCGAGATCACGGTTGGTGGAGGCGATGAGCCGCACGTGGGCTATGCGGGTTTTCTCCGAACCGAGCCGCTCGTATTCTCCCGTTTGCAGCGCGCGCAGCAGCTTTGGCTGGCTGTGCAGCGGCATCTCACCAATCTCATCCAGTACCAAGGTTCCGCTATCGGCCAGTTCGAAACGGCCGATCTTGCGGCTCACGGAACCGGTAAAGGCGCCCTTTTCGTGGCCGAAGAGCTCACTCTCGAAGAGCGTTTCCGGCAGCGCTGCGCAGTTGACCCGGATCAATGGCTGGTGCGCCCGCCGGCTGTGCAGATGGATACGGTTGGCGACGAGGTCCTTACCTGTACCGGTCTCCCCCAGCAGCAGCACAGTACTGTCGGTCTGCGCCACCCGCCCCACCTGTTTCAGTACGTGGCCGAACGCCTCGCTGTGTCCGATCACCCTTTCGGTTTCGTGGGTATGATAGACATCTTCCTGCAGAATCTTGTTCTCAGTCTCTAGGCGTTGCCGCAATTCAATATTCTCTTCGAGTGCGCTCTGGAGATCGCGCTCCTTCTGGCACTGCAGAAAAACATTCGCAAAGATTTCGCCTATGAGCTGCAATCGCACCACGAACTTCTCTGGCCAGATCCTGTCGGAGCTGAGAGATTCAAAATAGATCACACCCAGTTCAGAGTTCCCGGCCACAAGCGGCAGGACAACCGTCGATTTCACCTCGCTGCTCTGAAGAATTGCGACATCTCTTCCGGCATCTGTCGTCAGCTCTTCAAACCGGCTCAGTACGACGGTTTCCCCGTCCAGCGCATGCTCCGACAAAAAGGGCGAACAAGTCTCCTCCATTAAGTCTGAGGGTGGCGTAATGCCAGGTTTTATCCACCGGTAGGCCTGCTTGTATTTAGTCTCAGCGGGATCGATCAGCCAGATCTCCAAGAGATCAATAGCGAGAAATTGTCCCATATCCTGCAATGCAGCATTGATACGCTGGTCGAGCTCGTCAGGTGGCGTATTGACGAACGAAGCGGAGAAGTTGGCTAGCAGGGATTCGAAGTCCTGCTCGTTTTGGTGAGATTTCGTGTGCATCTTGATTTCATCCAGCATGAAGTATCCTTTCCGGGCAACTTAATCCCTTCTGAATTAAGGAAACTGATCAAGTCGCTCCGCGCCTGCTTCAGAGCATTCCCAAGAATTTTTCTATGGGGAAAGCTGCATTTAACAATGAGTTGCAATGGTAATTCCTATCGCACCTCTCCAGAACCCACATCTCTCGATCTTTTTTCAGGGGCCCTTAACCATCGGTTGTCAAATATAACAAGTTTGCGATATTTCACAACCATATTTCACAAGTTCGTCAAATATGACAACGCTCCGGGAATGGCTGGAATCTCCATCATAAAAAAATGATGCGTTATTTTTTTTATAAAACATTGGGTTAGTTATCTTTATATGGAAAAATAACGATATTGGCACGCTATATGCATATATATAACGCAAAATGCAATGAATTACCGAGCCCACACGAGACTGATCTGATGAGTACGACAAAGATAAAACCAGCAAAAACTCTCCTTCCGCGCCTGACCCTGGCCGCCACTGCAACGCTACTTTTCACCGGCCAGGCAATTGCGGCGGGCAGTGATTTCGCCAATACCGACTTCGCGGCCGCAGCACCCTTCACATACAATCATGCCACCGGCGGCGGCGCCTACAATGACCGCACCACCGGTGCATATAACGATATTACCGAACAGCTTGAAGGCGCCGAGTTCACCTGCGGCGACATCGTCACCTACCTGGCCAACATCCAAATAGAAGAGAGCACCATCGACCCCGTGCAGACTGCCGAATTCGACTTCCGTTTCCTCGGCAACAGCACCGGACAGCGCGGCGTCGCCCAGATTGCTATCGTCAATGTGGCGATGAACTACGGCGAGGTCGAGAACGGTGACAACGGCAACGGCAACAATCCGGGCGCCGGCTCCTATGGAATGGACTCAGGCATCAGCGACGATGGCGGCAGCACCGCCTCTCTGATCTCCGAAACTTTCATGGGTACGCCGTTTCAGTCCGGGGGGAAACTGCTGGGTACTGTGCAGGTCGATGACCTGGAGCCAGGAGAGTCCACGGTACTGCGAATCGACGTTCTGCTCGCGTGTGATCCGGGCACCAGCCCCACCGGCAACCTGCAGGGTCTGCTTGATGACGGACGCGTGGTGTATACCGACGGCAGCACTGACGCCATCAGCACCGGCAAGCAGACCATTCCCTTCAAGAAGGTCGGAGAGATCGCGGGTGCCGGCGAGCCGCTGCTGAAAATCGAGAAAAATGTCACAATAGCCGAAGGAACCTGTGGTGTTGACGATGCCAGGTCATTGAGTGCCTATACCCAGGAAACGGTGAAATATTGCTACAGGGTCAGCAATCCCGGCACCGCTGATCTCCTTGACGTCCAGTTGATTGACGACAATGGCACCCCGGGTGATACCTCGGACGATTTCGAGGTTGTCCTGACCGGTCTTGCCGATCTGGACGGAGAGGCTGACCGTGGCGACCTCGGCGGCACGCAGAAAATTACCGGCGAAGCCCTGGTGGAATTGCCCGGTACGGAAGGCAAAATGGTGACTACGGCCGCAGCCAGCGGCAACAATGGCTTGTCGGGAGGCAACTACAAGGAGTTGACCGACACAGATACCGCCACAGTTCAGGTTTCATTCGTGCCGAACAATCCACCGGTGGTCGAGGATGACAGCTACACCACCACCGAGGACACCCCTCTGACGGTGTCATCTCCCGGCGTGTTGGCAAACGACTCCGATCTCGACCAAGATTATTTGTCTGTTACAGTTAAGTCGGAACCCGGCAACGGGACCCTGATGCAGTACGCAGATGGCTCCTTCGAATACACGCCCAGCGTAAGCTTCACGGGCACAGACAGCTACACCTACGAAGCCTGTGATCCATCTGGCGCGTGCGATACGGCGACTGTGACCGTCACTGTCACTGCCGCGGCCGGTGATGTCTTGCCCACTGAAGCCCCGATAGTTTACACGCTCTCGGAATTCGTCGGCTCCGCCTCCGAGGCATGGGGGGGGTCTTATCCAAGCGACGTATCGGGTGGAAATCATGATACGCGTAGCGGATCGATCGAAATCAACACCATTGGTGAGCGCACGAGATTTTCCGAGGAGAAATTCGTAGCGGGCGTTGTCAATCTGCGCAACGGAACGGGAGCAATCGTCGAGCAGAAACAGCTCGAGCGCAAATGGCCGTCGTCGCTTAATGCAAACGGCTGCAACCCCACCACCGCTTTTCCGCAGTGCTGGTACTGGAAGGATGGCCGGACGATCAACGCAAAGGACACCGGCACCCCGGCTGATCTTCCTCCGGCCTTGAATGACGACAACGAGGTCGCCCTCATGGTGCCTGAGAAAGCCGGGAGTTCATCGGACGGCTTCGATTCGATCTCCCCTCGAGTCACCGTTTCTGGCGGGCTGGTCTCCAATTATGATCGCTTTACCGGCGAGGACAACAACCACCAAACAATGATTGTAACCTGGGAGGTACCCGCGGGAAGGAGTCTGTCCGAAACCGAGAGGCGTTTTCATGGCCATTATGACTGGGAGTGCGACGGGCTCGAAGGCGGACAGAATAGTGACGACCCCTGGGTGGAACTCTTCTACCGCAGTAGTAACGACAGTGGTGACGATATCCACAACGCGTCGGTGACGGTCATCGAGGATACCGCTACTCGGCTGACGATCGAAGTCAATATACAGGCAGCACTGCAAGCGGTACGGGACAGCTATGCGGCAGAGGGCAAAGACATTGTAAACGGCTGTCAGGGTTAGCTGTACCGATGCTAAAGCCTCCGCCGCATTGAGATCCCTCTATGCTGGCGGAGGGATCGCAAAGCGGTGTTGATTCCGGCTTCGCCCCTTGCACCTAGCCGGAGAGTTGAGACGGCAGGCCACAATGGCCTGCCATTTCTTATACTGGCGCTCCCGACAGAGTGCACTCACCCAGAGGTGATTTCTTTCACACCTCAAGAGTTTCTTGCCATCTTCAAGAAGGCGCTCTCTGGACCAGCGGTAATGGACATTGGGACGATGCCTCCTTATCGGCACATCTCCGCAATGCTGCCTTCAACACGCAGGCCATCTGCGACAATGCTGATCTTCTCTTCTGCAGAGTAACTCTTCCAGATGGCTCTGCTGATATCTCGAGCGGCCTTATGTAAACAGCTTTTTCTGGTCATCTTCGTTTCCTCTTTGAGTCAAGGATGAGCCAACACCCTTTCTCTATGCCATCAGGGAATCATCTCCAAACGGGTCTGACGGGATACCGCCGAAGCATTGGCAGATTCATTACGATAGACCAATGAACCCCCGCTTATGGGCTGGATTATCCCATAAATCAGACAATCTCTAGTCCATAAGAACTCGACTACGTACAATAGACCTCATCTTCGCCCAAATTCCAGGTAATATACCGTGTATCATATTGACTTGACGAACTACAACATCAGACAATACGTAATCGACACAGCTCAAGGAGTCCGTTCACATGCGTGAGCCAAGCCTTCTATTTACCACTATATTAATGTGCACTCTACTTGCTGGCTGTAACAGTACGTCCGAGTTACAAACAATCCCTCAGCAGAATATTCCTCCGGATACCGCCGAAATTAGAAAACTCTCCATGACGCCGGAGCAACAGCTCGCTGCATTAACACGCCTGGCTGACCAGGAAATAACATCCCCGACATTGGGCCGCGGCGACATTCTGAATGTTTCGGTCTATGATGAACCCGATCTGACCATCAAGGGAATCCTCATACGTCCTGATGGCAATATCTCATTTTCTCTCGTCGGCGATGTGATGGCTGAAGGTCTCACTGTCAATGAGCTTAGTGAATCACTCACAGAACAGCTTTCGGAGTATCTCCTTTCGCCTAAGGTTTCGGTGATCGTCCATGAGTTTAATAGCCAGCAATTTACTATATTTGGCGAGGTGGTCCATCCGGGGGTCTATCCTCTCAAAACCCAGATGTCGATAACCGAAGCATTGGCGGGAGCGGGCGGTCTCAACAAGGGACAATTTCGCGCTACTACGGTCGAACTAGCTGACCTCTCGCATGCCTTCATTGCACGACAGGAGAGAGTGTTGCCTGTTGATTTCGTTCGCCTGATTCGCCAGGGCGACCTGCGCTATGATATTTCGTTGCAGTCAGGCGACTACATATACATCCCGTCAGGATTATCAAAAGAGGTCTATATACTTGGCGAGGTTAGCAAACCGATGCTGTTCGCATACCGTGAAAATATGCCAATGTCGCGCACGCTTGCCCAAGCTGAAGGCTTCACCCAGGATGCAGATCTCAAGCGTATCCATATTCTGCGTGGTGCGCTCCACAATCCAACTGTCATAATCATCAATTTCAAGGAAGTGCTGGCTGGGCGTGCCCGTGAAATCCCCCTGGAACCCGGTGATGTCATCTACGTCCCACCAACCGGACTGACGAGTTTTTCACGCGTCATCGACAAAATCATACCGACAATTCAAGCGCTGCAGGTCGGCATCATACTTGGCCAGACTGTTGGCAGCTAAGGAAGTTCTGATCAAGTCGCTGCGTGACTTGATCAGAACATTCTGAAAAGATTTTTCTTCCGAGCAAGGGTTATTTGTCAATGACTAGCAATGGCAATTTGGGTTACCCTGCCCACGAACCGACATCCCATGAACCTGTTCAGGGATTCCCTAAATGTACATAGGTGTATGCAGTGTTTAATCTCCGCCTCGCAGTAACAGCATTCTTGATCAGCAATGTTGCTGCTGTCACGGCTATTTGCACCATACTCGGGACATCATCAACAGCTCAATCGAGCTGGCGCAGTGATGCGGTGGGCATCACCTCTCCACTTGCCAGCTGTAGCAATGCTAACAGCAGCTGCATCTCATACCCTGCCAGCTATCCAGTCCTGTACCTGCAAGCGCTCTCTTCAGCGACCCTGACACTGGGTATTGACGATGCTGCAGACATTTCCCTGATGCCGGATGGCTACCGCCTGCATGCGTTGGACTCAGACGCTCACAGCAACCCTATGCAACCATCAAAGCTCGGGCATTCACGCACAGTAATCGGCTTTGATTCCAAGGAGACCCCGCTGATTGAGCAGAGGGTCCACATCTATTTCCCCATCGAGATGCGAAATGGAAGACGCTATCGACTCGATTTTCCTGGTCAGACTCTGCACGGCATTGAATTCACCTACCGGGAGGACAGCATCAGTCCCACGATTCAGGTCAACCAGGTGGGATATCTGCCGAAGAGCCGGAAAATCGCTTTTGTGGGCAACTGGCTTGGAACCGCAGGTGCCATGCCTGTAAAAACCAAGCACTTTGAGGTATACGAGGAGTCAAGCGGTAATAAAGTCTATAGTGGTTATTTGAAGAGCATCTCTTCATCGGACCCCTGGAGTGGCAATCGTCTCTATCATGCCGACTTTAGTTCACTCGAAAAGAGAGGCCGATATTTTCTGAGAATCAGCGGTATAGGCCGTTCAGATAGTTTCACCATCTCAAAAGATGTCTATAAACCGGTCTTCCGTAAAACATTTCGTCTCTTTTACCACTCGCGAAATTCGAGTCCCGTCAGCCGACCTTTTGCGGACCCTGGCTTCGAGAGACCAGGCGGAATCCCCAAGCCGCTCAGCGGCCTGGTCCATGAGGCAGTGCTGAAATCTCCATTTGCGAACAATGAGGCAATTGACAGCTACCGTCCAATCAGCGGGGGCTGGTTCGATGCTGGTGATTATGGACAGTATGTGGCAAATTCCGCTCCAGTATGGCATGCCTTCTCAGCTGGCCATGACCTTATTCCGGCCAACCTGATGTCGGATGACATGGGCATACCGGAGAGCGGCAACGGAATACCAGACATTTTCGATGAACTCGAGTGGGGCATGAACTGGCTGCTTGCGATGCAGGACAAGGGCGACGGCGGGATCTACTCCCGGCTTGTGCCGGTTGAGTGGGATACACAATTGCCCCATGAAGTGAGCACGCCCCGCTACCTGTTCGAGAAAACCACTCATACCACGGCATCGTTTGCTGCTGTGGCCGCAATTCATGCGCGCTTGATTGCCAAAATACGACCTCATCGCGCCCAGCAGGTCCTGGCCGCTGCTGAGGCGGCCTGGAAATTTGTGGAGACCACACCTCCATGGCCGGCAGAGGGAGATCAATACCGGAACCCGGCTGGTGTGCACGCTGGAGAATACCCTGACAAATCATCGCTCGACAACCGATTGTGGGCAGCGGCAGAACTCTACCGTTCAACCGGGAAAGCCTCCTATCTTGATACATTTGATGCACTGTTTCGTCAAATTACCATTGATCCGACAGCACTGGTCAGTTTCAAGGACCAGGCACTTGCAGCCTGCTGGGCTATGGCTATGGCAAACAGAGATGGTCTGCAGGTTGACCAGGCGTTGTTGAAAAAGCTGAAGGACACCCTGATTGCAAGTGCCGATTGGTTGCTACGCAAGTCAGATGAAAACCCCTATCTGGCGCCAATCCATCAATATATCGGTTTTACAGGCTGGGGTTCTTTCGCACACTCCACCCGTGCAGTGCTTCCTCTTCTGCAGGCTCATGCTCTTACATTCGATAAAAACTACCGCAATCGGGCCAGTGAAATGACCAATATTCAGCTCGGCGGGAACCCACAGTCTCTGAGTTATATCACTGGTGTAGGGGCACGCTATCCCATGCATCCACTATCCAAGATCTCCCAATACGATCAGAATGAAGAGCCTTTGGCCGGCATCCCTGTCAATGGGCCTCACTACCATTTGCCTGGAATATGGGCCTCGACTCGCGCAGTCAATGCCGCCTACCAGCCAGCTGAGAAGGCCTTGCTTGATGAACAAGGCAAGCCTCGGTTTGGCTCTTCCTATCCCGTCATGCGGCGATTTATCGACTCTTCGTTACTGCCTCCCATGTCAGAGCCAACCATCGCTGAATATGCCCGCACTGCAGTTGGCTACGGGCTATTGTCGCCTATCGACGAATAGCGCAAGATAGCCCTGTTTGGTAATCACCCCGGTAAACTGGCACATATGCTGACAGGGAAATCAGGGTGTTGATTACTCAACAATGATGAATAAAAAATACGAGGGAATGTACCTGCGTTTGGCAATTATTTTGATGGTGTGTCGACAAACCAGCGCATCAGAGCCTCATCGAGCTTTCGGTTATCAACCGGCTTGCTGAGATAGTCGTTCATACCCGCCACAAGATATGTATCTTGATCGCCTTTCATGGCGTTTGCAGTCAATGCGATGATCGGTATGGAGGCTTTGGACGGATCAGGCAGCATGCGGATTTCTCTGGCAGCAGAGATGCCATCGACCTCAGGCATCTGTATATCCATCAGAATCATGCCATAGTCCTGGGAACGCACGGCCTCTATCGCCTCATTGCCATCGTTGGCAATATCAACGGTATAACCTTGCCTTTCAAGAATTGCTTTCATGACAAGTTGCAGCGCAGGCACATCCTCTGCCAAAAGAATTCGCCGGACCCGAGTTTCACCCTCTCCGCCTTTACTTACATAGGCATGCGAACCAGGTGAGACAACTGGCGTAAGAATATCCATCAGCTTCCGACGTGTCAGCGGTCGATTGATCCTCGTGGCCCACGAACCCAATTTGTCACAAACAGTGCTGTTGATCCAGTTCAACAAAACGGTGTTGATACTGCCGTGCTGCTCGATAGCCTGCCGGAGGTTCAAATCTGGATCAATTTCGCACAACGTGAGGTGATCAACGAGGAGGAGATCGAACGCTCTTTCCCTCTCGCGAACTGCATGCAATGACTCGAGGTCGGCTAGTAGCGACACTTCCGCACCCAGACTACTCAAGAGGGCTGGCACCGATTCGCTGAGGAAGGGGTTCGTAGTGAGTAGCGCCACACTCTTACCGCGTGCCGGGCTATGATCCGCTGAAAGAGTGACCTCGGGTATTTTCAGCATCACTTTGAACCAGAAGCAGCTTCCCTGGCTGGGTTGGCTTTGGAAGTTGATTTCACCCTCCATGCATTCAACCAGATTTTTGCTGATAGCTAGTCCCAGGCCCGTGCCATGGTGTCTACGGGTGTGACCTCCCTCGACCTGGCTGAACTTGTCGAACAAAGAGTCCTGATGCTCCGGAGAAATCCCGGGACCGGTATCCTCTACCTCGAAAAACAGACGTACACGATCACCGCTGTAATCATCTACTTCCACTCTCAGTCTGACCTCTCCATGGCTGGTGAATTTGACTGCGTTCCCAAGTAGGTTCAGTAGTATTTGGCGCAGGCGAACAGGATCACCAATCACCCGAGCAGGCAAACCATTTGCGGGGATCGCGCCTATCTCGAGACGCTTGTCGCTTGCCTGTATTCCAAGTATCTCCACCACATTATCGAGCAACTCGAAGAGATCGAATTCCTCGACTTCAAGTTGAAACTTTCCTGACTCCAGCTTGGAGATGTCGAGAATATCATTGATAATCGTCAGCAAGGATCTGGCAGAATCAAGGATGAGCTGGACGTGCTGCCTCTGCTCGATTGCCATAGGTGAATGCAGTACCAGCTCGGCCATACCGATTATGCTGCTCATCGGCGTGCGAATTTCGTGGCTGATATTCGCAAGGAATGCACTCTTGGCATGACTTGCTGCCATCGCTTCGTCGCGCGCTACTTTCAACTCATCGGTACGCTCATCTACCAGGTTTTCCAGATTCAGGGCCATCTCTTGCAGTTCCCGATTGGTCAGGTAGAGTTCTCGGCTTTTCTGCTCCAGTAGTTGTTCCGCCTGCTTGCGCGCTCCGCGTTCGCGTACGATTCGGCGCTCGGTAACGGGAGTGCTGCCGGTTTGATCTGGCATGACCCTATTGCAACTTCAGGGTGAACTGAACATACGTGCGATCTTGCTGAGACATGTCATTTTCTTCAATGATGATCTCCTCCCCATAGTGGAGTGCACAACCTAGAATCAACCCCTTTGCCAGATCGGCGAATGGTCTTCTTGACTGATAAATCATTTCCAGCGTGTTTGCATCAAGAAGGTTGGTTTTGAACGTAGGCAGCTCCGCTTCCGGATAAAGCTTGCGAACTTCGATGTGCACGTGATCCTCAATCTGCATGAGAAATTCGAACGAGCTGTTCACCCCCTCGAAAAAGCCCGGGTAGAGTTCAGAAAAGCGACCAAAAAGGTATTTCCCAAAGGCTGAAACCAGGTCACCGGCGGGGATGTCAGTTTTCTTACTCAACCCGGCTACCAAATCAAGCATCTCAGTATGAGCATATGTACCGACGGCCGTATACATGCCGCCTGACGGTAGATCTGCCGCCATGATAATTTCGTCGGCTACCTCAGGTGAGAACTGATCCTCTACCATTTCGATAAACTCTGAAAAAACGATGCCTTTCATTCAGTTCCTCTTAAATACATCATGTCATCACTGTGTCAGCGGCTGCTCTCTTTAGCAATCACCAGAGAGGATGCTCACCGACAAATTCATTAACGAAAACCTGAAATGGAGAATGTTGCACGCTCATGTATAGGTTATCGTGAACACACCACCCGGTTAAAACCAGCTGCTGGTACTCAGGCAGCAATTTACGCGAACTTTTCCCTTCCAGTGGCTGCGCCGCTCATGATACCGATAACTGCAAAGGAGTACCAATCAGCAATTGCCATGAACCCGGTTGATTTTTCCCACATGGACAAGCATCTCCTTGCTCACTGCGACCACTCACAGTAGCTCTCGACAACGCAAGCCCAGATCTCCTCCCAATACCTGACAACGGCACTTCGCCGTCCATACAAGGTGGTACTCGAAATCCCAAACTGTATGAACGCCACGCTTGTCGTCTTTCAAACGGCGAGAATAGCATTCTCGCCGTCTGCAGGCGTGAAGTATACTGGCCACCTATCGGGAATTCAATAAATTCAATAAATTCAAGCGTATGACAAACACGCTACTGAAATAATCAATCCAAAAAACCCAATGATACTGTACTATCCTCATCAACTGTTTCATACTGACAGCAATCTTTCACAATTTGCACAGCCATACTGGAATTATCCAGAAAATATGCGGGCACTCCACTGATTCATCAAGGTAAACTTTTTTATCTTGCCTGACACAATTTCAAACAACAGAGAGAATTATGGTGATTCAGGATCATACCGAAGCCTTGGGAAAAAAACATGAAGCAGATACGCTTATTGATCAAGGTATTTTAGGTCAATTACTCTACGATGTGGGCGAGGAGAACGCGGCAGCTATCCTTGATGCTTTTGTGCAGGAGCTCAGAGTGCAGACAGGGATATTACAGACAGCTGCAGACAATAGAGACCTTGATGCCATAGGGCGGGCAGCACATCGTCTGAAGAGTAGTACCGCAAGCATTGGCGCCATGCAACTCAGCCGTGTTGTTACTTTAATTGAGCAAGCAGCAAGAGAAGGGCAAGGAGATATTGTTGAGAGTATGATGGATGAATTTTTGGACTTGGCCAATCGCTCTCAAGAGGAGATGGATGCTATGTAGCATCATGAGATGTTTGGGATAAAAGACTCTGACGTCCAGAGAAATCCTGAATAAGTTCATGGGATAGAGATCCGCTGGATGGGTGAACCAAATTGCCATTGTTAGTCGTTGATAAAACCACCTTCCCTGGTAGAAAAAATGCAGCCATGCTCCGACCTGCAAAATCAACAGTTCGTAGAGGGCATCTCTTAGCCTTGATGAGACCACCATGGCAGTACGCCTTGCCCACTCAGACAAGTTCTTCCAGCACAATTAACTAGAATCTCCACGCAGCAAAAATGATACTCTGAATAGCTTTCGATTGATTCGTGTCCACAATACATCAGCAGGATAATTTAAAATGCATTCCAACAGAGCTTCAAATAGGAGAATCCCAACATGGCTCTTCATGGCCAAGTCGGTCAGTCCACATTGATAATCTCCAGTTTTCAACATGAAGTTATCACCAACCCGGTGCCCCGTTAAAACCATGAAAGCTCTAGTCATTGACGATGCACCCGATATCCGCATCTATGTCCGCGCTTTACTCGAAAAATGGGGGTACGAAACGAAGGATGCGAGTGATGGATTGGAGGGACTCAACTGTATCAGGGAGTCAGACATCCGCATCGTTGTGTGCGACTGGGAAATGCCAGGCATGTCTGGCCCTGAACTTTGTCGTGCCGTTCGCGAAGCCAAACTGGAACACTACGTCTACATTATTTTGCTGACCGGACGCTCGGAGACGCCCGATCTGGTGGAAGGGCTGAATGCTGGTTCTGACGACTTTTTAGCAAAACCTGTCAACGCGCAAGTGCTGCAAGCCCGACTCCGAGTGGGGGAACGCATTCTGAAGCTGGAGCAGCAACATACCGAGCAAAATCACGAGCTGCGAAATTCCCGGGACCGCCTGAGGAAAGCCTACAAACTGATCCAATCCGACTTGATGGCAGCTGCCCGGATTCAACGCCAAATGCTTCCGAGGTCCGACAACCCCCTGCATCCATTGCGGGCAGCCTGGTTGTTCCTACCAGCTTCACAGGTATCTGGCGATAGTTTCAATTTCTTCGAGTTGCCCCCGGATCGTATCGGTTTTTATCATTTGGATGTCTCCGGGCATGGCATTCCTGCAGCGTTGCTTTCCGCAAGTCTGTGCCGTGCTTTGATTCCGGGAGGCGAACCGGGCATTGCACAACGGCAAGACTTCCTGGAGCCGGCGCTACTCCTGGCGAACCTGAATCGTGAACTCAGCAACCCGGAAGGAGAAATAGAGAATTTCGCGACCATTGCCTACGGCATATTTGATAGGCGCACCGGTGAGGGTGAAATCGCAATGGCTGGACATCCACCGCCAATAATCATCCGAAACGGTGGAGAAATCCAGTCCTTGAACCTCGGGGGGCTCCCCATTGGCATGTTTCCTGAGGTCGCCTATGAATCACAGAAACTCCACCTGGACGCAGGAGACAAGCTAATACTCTACTCGGATGGCATTACCGAGTGTCAAAGCGAGGCTGGAGAGATGTTTGACGTCAAACGACTCGAGGCGGTTGCAACGACCACCACTTCACAGGACCTGCCTGACGCACTGCGTGTCGAACTGACACAATGGAGGGGATCAAGCGAATTCGAAGACGACATTTCAATGCTCATACTGAATCGACCATTGGCGAAGCACAGTGAAACAACCCTGGACAAAAATCCTGGAGAGACCCCATGAAGGCCATGATCCTAGCTGCTGGCAAAGGCACGCGTGTCCAGCCGCTGACGCACGACATCCCCAAACCGATGATCCCATTGATTCACAAGCCCGTACTGGAATCGATCATCGAGCTACTTCGCAAGCATGATGTTGACCAGATCATTATCAATACCAGTCATCTCGCACCGATCATCGAGGACTACTTCGGGGATGGCTCGGCATGGCGGGTCGAAATCGCCTATTCGTTCGAGGGCCATATCGAGGCTGGCGACATCATTGCAGAGGCTCTTGGTTCTGCGGGTGGAATGAAGCATGTGCAGGACTTCTCGGGTTTTTTTGACGACACATTTTTGGTCCTTTGCGGTGATGCGCTGATCGACCTAGACATCGGAGCCGCTGTAGCATTCCACAAGGAGAAGCAGGCGCTAGCCACAATAGTAATGAAGGACGTCTCTCATGACGAGGTGCACAAATACGGGGTAGTCCAAACCGATCACGAGGGACGCATAGTGCAGTTCCAGGAGAAACCGGGGCCGCAGGAAGCGGTTTCAACGACCATCAATACCGGCATCTACATCTTCGAACCCGAAATTTTCGATCATATTCCTGCAGGCGAGAACTATGACATCGGTGGAGAGCTTTTTCCGGATTTGGTCAGCAAAAGCCTTCCCTTCTACGGGTTGACACTTCCCTTCCAGTGGCTCGATATCGGCTCGATAACAGATTACTGGCATGCCACAAGGAGCGTCTTGACTCGTGACTTTAGCGGATATCGCTTGCCCGGCAAAGAGTTTGGAAATGGTTTAAGATGCGGGATCAACGTGAGCATGAACAGGGATCGCGTTGATATCAAGGGCCCCGTATTCATTGGAGGCAGCTGCGAGATCGGCGATAACGCTGTCATAGAGGGTCCGACCGTGATCGGTCCCGGTTCTGTCATCCAGCCTGGCGCCGAAATCCGTGAATGCCTGATAGGCAACTACACCAAGATTGCCAGCGTGGCACGCCTCGAGAACCTCATCATCAGCCACGGTCACTGCATCAAACCCGATGGCAGCTTCTTTAATCACCGCGCGGCAGACATATGCTGGTTGATTGACGACTCGCGGCACCAGCAGCAATTCAGCGAAGACAACGATCTTCTCGTGCAATTGGCACATCAGACCAATGCCGCGCCTACCCAGAAATGATATCGTGACCGGCGACGAGACACGTCTCCTTCTGGACAGCGACCCCGCGGATGTGGCGAAACTACAGCTAAGGTTGTTAGCCCTCTCCGGTAGCGCGGGGCTCGACGAACTGGGTGCATTCCAGTTAACCACCGCTGTGGTCGAGGCGCTCAATAACTGTATCAAACACGCCTACGGAGGAGAGACCTGGCATCCAATCACGCTGCAATGGAGTCTCGGTCAGGGCATCATCACTATCGAGATTCGGGATCAGGGCAAACCTATGCCTTCTCCTCTCCCGGAGACTCCAGAACTCCCTGACGAGGATTCTGTATCGGGCCGCGGTTGGCATATTATTCGACAGTGGACTGACGCCGTGAGTTATACTAGAAAAGGAAACGACAACGTGCTCAAACTCATGCGTCGGCTGTAACAACGCAACATCAACGTGCAATTTGATCGAGTTTGGCTTCCAACAATATTCACAAAACATGGCCAACTGTGTCGAGGAGAAACAACTATGAGTCTCGAAAAGCGTACCCAAAACAGCGTCGATATAGTCAAACTTCCTGAACAACTCATGATGGCCGGGGCTGCTGACGTCAGAACTGAACTCAAGGAAATCATCAGCAATGGCAGCGGAAAATTGATTATTGACCTGGCGGATACGACATTCATGGATTCGAGCGGACTGGCAGTGCTAGTGAGCTGCCTGCAGGCCGCACGCAAGAAGGACGAAGACGTCTGCCTCGTACACATGGGCCCCACTGTTAGCGCCCTGTTTGAACTCACACGCTTGCACACCGTATTTCAGATCTTCGATGATGAACAAGGCGCGCTGAGCGCCCTGACTTGAAAGCGGCACTTCCAGTTAATTGATTGCGACAAACAGTAAAGGAGTATTCTCTCTAATGAATGATAATAAGGCACCCAAGATTTCTATCGTTGTCTTCATTGATGCGCTTGGCTGGGAAGTTCTCAAGGGGCGTCATTTCATGGAAACACAGTTGCCGTTCAGGCGAAAGCTCCGCTCGGTATTCGGCTTTTCCTCTGCCTGTATTCCTTCAATTCTGACTGGATTGATGCCGCGGCAACATCGGCACTGGTCATTTTTTTACTACTCGCCCCAGACTTCACCATTCAAACCACTGCGTATTCTGAGGCTGCTTCCGCGCTCTCTGGTCGACCGCGGGCGTGTGCGGAACCTGATCAGCAAGATGATCAAGAGTCTTTACAGTTACACGGGCTATTTCCAACTCTATAACATCCCATTCGAGCACGTAGACAAATTCGACTATTGCGAAAAAAGCGACCTGTTTAAACCCGGCGGGATGAACCAGGGTGAAAATATTTTTGATCACCTGAGCCGCGCCGGTGTGTCCTACCACGTTTCCGACTGGCGAGATTCGGAAGAGCAAAATCTGGAAGCACTAAAGAGTGACCTAAAGAAAAAGGATATCTCGTTTGCATTACTCTATATGGCTTCCATGGATGCCCTGCTTCACGAAGTCGGAAAAGAGAGTCCTCAAGTCGACGAGAAGCTCGAGTGGTACGAAAAGCAGCTTGATGAAGTATTGCGACTTGCCTCGGAGCAATATGAGCAGGTGAGAGTGTTCATTTGCTCTGACCACGGCATGGCGACCGTGCATACGCACATCGACCTGATGAGTAAAATCGAGGAACTTGGCCTGACATTTGGCAGCGACTACACCGCAACATACGATTCAACCATGGGACGCTTCTGGTTTCACAACCAAGGTGCTCGCGAGCGTATCACCGAGCTTCTGGAGCTAATTCCTCTAGGTCGCATACTGCCACTCGGGGAACTGCAACAACTGGGCTGCGATTTCGAGGGAGATCAGTATGGTGAAATGATTTTTCTCATGGACGCCGGCGTACTTATCGTGCCAAGCCATATGGGTATCAATCCCATCACCGGGATGCATGGTTATCATCCGGATGATCCTGACTCAGATGCCAGCCTGCTCTCCAATGCTGAACCATTGAACGACCCGCAAGCAATTACCGATGTCTTCCACCTCATGCGCGCCGAGTCCGGCGCCTAGCGAAACGGCAACCTGGTAATCAGCCATCATGGGATGGGTGCTCAATATCGCCAGCAACTACCTGCGCTTTCTCGTAGGCATGGTGGTGCTGTTCTTTCTCACCCCTTTTATCGTCTCTCGCATCGGCATGGATTTGTTTGGCCTATGGTCACTGATCTTTGCCGTTATCGGGCTCTTTGGACTCATGGACCTGGGGTTCGCTACCGCTGCAGTCAAATACGTCGCAGAACTCTCCGCCAGTCGAGATCACGCCGGGCGCAACCAGGTACTTGCAACATTGCTGGTGATCTACTCGGGGCTCGGGCTAGTTTGTCTAATGCTGGTTGCAGCGCTCGCAGGAACCGCTCCTGCTTGGTTTGACCTGACCGAGAGCCAACGCGAGGATTTCACCATCGCCCTATGGCTGCTGGGCACAGCCATGGCTCTCTGCTTCCCCTTGAGCCTCTTCAAGGCAATCCTGGTTGGCAGTGGACGCATGTCACTGGTCAACCTGGTGGAACTAGGGACAACACTCGGCAACGCGGCACTCATCGTCTTTTTGCTCGAGGCGGGTTATAGCTTGCTGGGCCTCGCCATCTCCACTGCCCTGACCATGCTGCTCTCCACTCTGCTACTGATACCTTTTGCCTACAGGCTTACCCCGGAATTGTCCCTTTCACCAGCACAATTTACCCGCAGTCGGATACGCGAACTGAGCAACTTTTCATTCTACTTCTTCATTGCCAACGTATCAGTGCTGATCATACTGCGCATCGACCCGGTGGTTATCAAGGTTTTCCTGCCGCTGTCCGCGGTAGCTGTGTACGCCATAGCCGCAAAAGTGAGCGAGTATACTTACCTGCTCAACAAGCAGTTCTCCAATGCTCTGATGCCACTGGTGTCCCAGTCCAAGGGAACCGGGGACACAGATACTATCCGGAGGATACTGGTCGATGGCACCCGTTTTCTCATGGCGATTGCGACCCCCTTCATTGCATTGCTCTATTTTTATGCCTATGACATCATCACGCTTTGGATGGGAAAGGAGTTTGCCGGGTCGGTTCCGCTGCTCCGTATCCTGTTGATTGCTGTTCTATTCACCAGCATTCAACTCAACGCAGCAAATGTTCTGGGCATGACTGGTCACCACAGATTCGTGGCCTTTTCGATGGGTGGCTCGGCGTTGGTCAATCTCGGACTGTCGATTCTGTTGATCCAGCACTTCGGACTCACGGGCGTGGCTATCGCCACGCTATCGGCGGCTTTCCTGGTTGAAACCCTGATCATTGTGCCCAAGGCCTGCACCATGCACGGCGTGTCGCTTTCAGGTTTTGTCGTGGGAGCCCTGATTCCGGTCCTGCCTGCCCTTGCAGTCGCACTGGGGATTGTTTATCTGCTCGATCATTTGCAAGCTGCCAATAGCTTCACATGGATCATTGTCGAAGGTGCCGCAAGCGCCCTGATTTTCTTTATCGTGTTCTACTGGACAGGATTCAAAGCCGAGGAGCGACGTATGCTCTATGACAAGATTTTAAAGCTCCGTGGCCCACGCATGGCAAACACAACCGAAGAGTAAGCGTATGCCCAGACGCACCTTATTGAGAACGACCAAAAGCTTCCTGCGACAACCCAGGCTATGGCTGTACCGCCAGCGACTGGATGCCCTCGGTGCCGATTGCCATATCGATGCTGGCGTGAACTTTCAATATCCCGACCGCATACGCATCGGATCGGGCAGCCGTATCGGTCGCAACGCCACCCTGAGGGCCAACACCGAACAGCGACCGGGTATTAGCCTCGGAAAAAATGTCTGGATCCAGGACTCGGTGATCATCAATGCCAACCGGGGAGATGTGAGCCTCGGGGACCGCTCCTGGCTTGGCCCCTTCTGTCTGGTCTATGGGAATGGTGGGGTCCACATCGGCTCCAACGTGTTGGTGGCAGCCCATACCACCATCAACACCGTCTCTCACTCAGCCAAGCGCTGCGATATCCCGGTCAATGACCAGCCTGTACTCACCGACCCAGTCACCATCGAGGACGATGTCTGGATAGGACTCAATGCCGTGGTTCTCCAGGGCGTGACCATAGGTCAAGGGTCAATCGTCGGTGCCGGTGCTGTCGTAAACAAGTCGCTCCCCCCATGGTCCATCGCCGTGGGCGTACCGGCAAAAGTGATCGGGCTGCGTGACGGAGCGCCGGCATCGGATCCAGGACAGCACGACAAATGAAAATCATCCAGGTGCCACGTCGTTTCGTCGCCTCAGAATGGGGAGGAACCGAGACAACGATTCTGCAGACCAGTCGTTCACTGCGGAAAACAAGCCACGATGTTCAGATATTCACCAGCCTCGCCCTGTCTGACAACCGCCGTGAGACCATTCAGGGTGTCCCGGTTCGCCGTTATCCATACACCTACCCTTTCCTTGGACTCAGCAGCCAGGAGAGGGAGGACATGGACAAAAAAGGCGGCAACCTGCTTTCCCTCTCCCTGCTCTTGGCACTGGCACGGGAGCCCGGCGTTGATCTGATGCATGCACATACCGGCAAGCGCCTCGGTGGCATTGTGCGAACGGCGGCACGTCTGCACGGCATCCCCTATTTGCTCACACTCCATGGAGGCTTTTTCGAAGTACCAAAAAGAGAGATGGAGCAAATGCTTGCCCCGATCCAGGGCCATTTCGAATGGGGAAAAGGTTTCGGCGCGCTGCTTGGTTCGCGGCGTGTGCTCGAAGATGCCGCAGTCCTGGTCTGCGTGGGCGGCGACGAATACCAGGCCGCAAAGAAACAGCTGCCTGATCAACGGGTCGAGCTCCTGCCAAATGGCGTCGACTGTGAGTTTTTCTCCCAGGGCGACGGGGAAGCGTTCCGTGCCGCGTACGACATCCCGGCAGACCGGCGGATCGTGCTCTGCGTCAGCCGTATCGATTACCAGAAAAACCAGATCGGCCTCGTCGAGGCCTTTGCAAGTACCTCTGCAAAACAGCCGTTGGCGCACCTGGTGCTGCTCGGTCCGGTGACAGTGGCCAGCTACCATCAGCGACTCCTGGCAAAAGTGCACGAAATGGGACTCGATCAAAAGGTGACGCTCATTCCAGGACTGGGGAACGACAACCCGCTGCTTACCGGCGCCTTCCATGCCGCCGATATTTTCTGCCTGCCCTCGCTCCATGAGCCCTTTGGCATCGTGATCCTGGAGGCCTGGGCGGCCGGACTTCCGGTGGTGGCCTCTCGTGTCGGCGGGATACCCTCCTTCTCTCGCGACGGTGAGAACATCATTCATGCCGTGCCGGGTGACGTGGACGACCTCGGAAAGCATCTCGTCGAATTGCTCGAACAGCCGGAACTGGCTGCCCGTCTGGCAAGAGCAGGTCGGGAGAAAGCGAGGCACGAATATGACTGGTCAATCATCAGCGAGCGCCTGTTGTCGCTTTACGAAGAGGTTTCAGAGGGGGGCTGACAATGCGTGTGCTGCATATTCACGACCGTGCCGGATTTTACGGCGGGGTTGAACAGATTCTCTACGACACCGCGGACGGTCTCAGTCATCTGGGCTGGCCACAAGGTCTTCTGCACCAGGACCCCAATCCCGACCCCGAGTACTTGTCAGCCTTCACTCAGACCGCCGACAAGCAATCCATATTGCAGAAGTTCGCCCCAGACGTGCTGTTCATCCACAAGTTCGAGGATGCGGATCAAATCCGGATCCTCGCAGAGCAGTTTCCTACCGTCACCATGATCCATGACCATGACCTGGTGTGCATCCGGCGGCACAAATATTATCCCATCAGCTCGCGCGTCTGCGATCGACCGGCAGGAATCGCCTGCTATCTGCACCTCTGCTTTGTTCAAAAAGCGAGCCCGGACAGTCCACTGCCGATCACCCTGCAGGGTGTTGGCACACGAAGGCGGGCCATCCGTGCACTGAACTCTGTACGCCGTTTCATGGTTGGCAGCGATTGGATGCGCGGAGAGTTGGAGATCAACGGCATTCCAGGAGAAAAGATCGAGATCGTACCGCCCATCCCAGCCGCAATGGGGGAGGTCCACTCCGCCCCACTTTCCGCAGCACCCGAAATCTTGTTTGTTGGCCAGGTGATCCGCGGCAAGGGGGTAGATCTCCTCCTGCACGCGCTGGCAAAGATACCCCCACCTTGGCACGCTACGGTCGTCGGCACCGGCAACCATCTGCAAAGCTGCAAAAAATTGGCGCATGAACTCGAAATTGAGGAGCGGGTCCACTTCGCCGGATGGGTAGCGCACCAGGATCTGACACCGATTTATGCCAAGGCAGCCCTAACTGTTGTCCCCTCCCGTTGGCCTGAGCCTTTTGGAATGGTCGGCATCGAAGCCATGGCCAGGGGCCGGCCAGTAGTCGGTTTTGCAGTGGGGGGTATTCCGGACTGGCTGGAGGACGGTGTGACCGGCTTCCTGGTACCCGAGGCTGACACCGGTGCAATGGCAAGGGCGATCGAGAGACTGCTGCGAAACTCCGAACTTCGCACCGAGTTCGGAGAAGCCGCCATGCAACTGGTACGCAAAAAATATCAGCCGCAGAGTTACCTGCAACAATTGATGCAAATTCTGGAGAGAGTGGCATGAAGATAGGTATCTCAGGATACGCGACGGACAGTGGCAAGTCTGGAATCAGTCAATATGCAGCAAACATCATTGGTCGTTTTCCGGAAATTGCCCCCGCGCATGAATTCATCGTTTTCATCAACGAGGCAGACGCGGATTGGGTGCGCACTTGGCATCCCCGCCTGGAGGTGGTCAGCTTCCCAGATTGGACAGCTCACCCGGTTGCCAACATCTTCTGGCACCTGGTGACTTTTCCCAGGCAACTCGCTCATCACGGCTGCGATGTGGTATTTTTGCCCGCCGGCAACCGGCGCCTTGGTTGGAATTACGGCATACCCAGCGTCAGCACAGTGCATGACTTCTCTCAACTCCACGTTCCCCTGAAGTACGATGCATTTCGAATGTTCTATATCATGCGTGTTCTACCTCGCATGATGCGGCGCCTGACGCATGTCATCTCTGTCAGCGAGTCGACGCGTCGCGATCTGGAATCATTCGCCCGTGTGGATCCGGATCGCATCACGGTTATCTACAATGGAGCCGACCTCGATCGCTTCATCACTCGCGATCGTGCAGCCGCCAAGTCAGCGATCACGGCGGAACTCGGCGTTCCTGAGAATTTCGTTCTTTATATATCACGCCTGGAGCATCCGGGGAAAAATCACGTGCGGCTGATCGAAGCGTTTTCCCGCTTCAAGCGTGAGACTGGACTGCCACACAAACTGGTCCTGGTGGGAAGTCGCTGGAGCGGCGCCGAACTGATCGAGGAGAAGGTTGAAGAGCTTGGATTAAAAGATGACGTCATCTTTCCCGGGTTCGTGCCCAACGATACTCTCCCCGAGCTCTACGCAGCGGCGGACGCACTGGTGTTCCCTTCCCTTTTCGAGGGATTCGGCATACCCGTTCTCGAAGCAATGGCCTGCGGCACGCCGGTGTGCGCCTCCAACGTATCGAGCATCCCTGAAGTCGTGGGAGATGCTGGCCTGCTGTTCGATCCGCTCGACACGGAATCGATCGCCAACTCGCTGAGTCGCATTCTTACCGACCAGCCGTTGCGCGAGAGGCTGATCGAGGCGGGATTAACTCAAGCATCACGCTTCACCTGGGACAAAGCCGCGTCAGCCGTGTTACAGAAAATAGAGCAAGCGGTGGTGAAATGAGCGTTATCTGCGCGCAATTGATGCTATTCTTTGGTGCAATGGTGTTTACTGCATGCGTCCCCAAAAAACGCCCTGTTCCGTTGCAAAGCATGACAGAAGGCGTTATTCAGCATTTACCGCCGATGTAGCAGCGTATCCGGGTTTGTATTGCTATATCCTTCAGCGCAAGCACACTCAATCCAGTTAATCGGCCACACTGGAAAATCCGGGAGAGAGTATCATATACTTAGTAAAAATTAAACGCAGACCAGTAAGCGAGATCACTTGACAGCAACGATGGACTTAGACGATAACATAACAGTGGGGTTAAGCGCGCTCAATCCACCCTCCCCACCTTTTGAAAATACTCGCGACAGCCGCTATTTCTTCCCATCTTCTGGCCATATGGAGGCGCTATCAAGGCTCCTTTTCATGGTCGAGGATCGCAATATGGGCATGGGCCTGCTAACCGGCGAGATTGGTGCTGGTAAAACCCTGTTACGCACAGTTCTGCACTCCCGTCTCAGCGAAGAAACGTATGTGCGCGTCAGCATAGAAAACAGCCTGTTTTGTTTCGATGACCTTCTGCTGGAAATAATCAGTCAAATGCGCAAGCAACGCCTACCGGCTTCTGACTATCCGGATCGATATTCCCGTCTCTCCGCCTTCAAGCGCCTGCTAACAGAGCAGGTCATGAATCATGACCGTCACCTCATCATCCTGCTGGACGAAGCGCAGATGCTCGGCCTGCCTGATCTTGATGCACTCAAGGGCCTTACTAACATTGCTTCAGAGCGTGAGAATTTTCTGACCATTATCCTAATTGGCCAACCTGAACTGAGGTCACGGGTGCATCAGCTTCCCCAAGTAGATCAACGTATCAGCTTGCGCTTTCATCTCAACACTCTCTCCGCCGAAGAGACGGCTGAGTATGTTCGCTACCGTCTTGATGTTGCAGGTTACCAGGGTGACTTCCCGTTCACTGACGAAGGTGTGGATCTCCTACACCGCGCCAGCAGGGGGATCCCCCGCGAGATCAACCGGTTGTGCAAAATTGGTCTCGACTATGCAGTTACCAATCGACTCGATAGTTTCACCAGCGAAGCCATATCTGCTGTGGTGAATGACCTCAGGCGCCACGGCGCTTTGTTCGAGGTCGGCACGGATCCATTGTGACAGAAGAGATCAGCATCCGGGCAAGTCGCACTCAACGCGGTGCCGATATCGATGACTTCTCCATCAATAACGATACTGCCGTAAAGAGAGATACGCCCGGAGAAGTTGCCTGGGATCTCGGAGATCCCGATGAAAAACATCTCCCCCCCAAGGAGAAGAGAAGTGAAGAAGCGCCCCCCCCGCCGCCCTTTCCGGGGTTCGGGGGGACAGACGAGGAGGAAGAGCCTGGTCCGGGCCTCGATATCAGCCGTTTTGTACGGGGAGTCTGGAAGCGCCGCTGGCTAGTAGCGGGAATTGCTCTCTTCTCAATACTCCTCTCCGGTTTAACCGCCTTTACACTGCTTGATCACAAATGGGAGGCAGCGACAGTGCTCATGCTGCGAACCCATCAGGACAAGTTTGCCCTGGGCAGCAGCACACCCTTCAAGCCCCAGGAGTTTAACCTCAAGACGTTGCTGGATACCGTAAAGCTGCCAACAACTCTAGACGCCGTGATGAGTGCTACCGATATCTCTGTTTTGCGGCGCACCCTGGCAGCAGCCATCAATGTGTCGCCGGGCAAGGACTCGAACATATTCCAGGTCAGGGTGATCTGGGATGATCCCATGACAGCCGCGGCTATTGCCAACCAAGTTGCCTCGATCTTGATCACACGCAGCAGCTCGATGCGCAGGAAAGATGCGGAAGATGTATATAAATACTACAGTGCTCAACTGGACGATGCGCGAGTGACGAGGCGCTCCATCAGTGCGGAGATGCAGCAATTCCAGTCCGACACAAAGGTTTCCGATTTTGACACCGAAATCAAGGTGCTCATTGAAGAACTCTCTCAACTTCAAGCAGAACACAACATCAAGGTCGCCGAAATCGGGGCCATGCGCACGGCACAGAAGCGTCTTGAGCGCTTGATCGCTGAACTACCCGAGATGGTTGTGATCTCGACCATATACAGAAACCCACTCAAACAACGGCTCACAGACTACGAATGGCAACTTCAGGAAGCGCTCAGTCGCTACACTGAGAAGAACCCGAAGGTGATAAAACTGCAAGAGAAGATCTCTGTTCTCAATAAGATGATCGATGACAGTAACGACGAAGGGGCTCCGCAAAATACCTTTGCCCCGAATAAACAGCGTAGCGAAATGCAGACCCGCTTGCATGAGATGACAGATGAACTCAGGGTTAAGGAAGCGCAAGCCGGAGCTCTAAATCAAACGATTCAAGGTATGCGTGAAAACCTGACCAAACTTTCATCAAGCAAGAAAGAGTATGAACCGATCGGTAGCCGTTTGGCAGCCGCCGAGACCCTGGAAGCCAGCCTGATCAGCCGTGTCGACGAGGCCAGAGTCATTATGCTGCGCAACGAGGCAAGCATTGAGCTGGTAGAGGCAGCAAGTCCCCCGCAAGAGCCCATGCCGTCGGGACGCAAGCTGATGGTAGCCGCCGGTATCATGCTGGGTAGCGGTGCAGGATTGTTCATCGCCCTGCTCCTGGAACTTCTCGACCCAGTCGTGCGCAGTCGAAGGGATGCCATGGATCTCACTGGTGTCGAGCTGGTGTGGGAGCTTCAACAGATCCCTGCGGATGAAGAGTCACTGATCGACACCCGCTTTCCATCCAGGCCTCTGGCGATCATGTTCCGGCGCCTGCTCAACGTGATGAATGCCCAGCTGGAAAAAGATCAGTGGCGCTGCCTGGCGATCGCCAGTGTAGAGCCACAGGTCGGGCGGTCACTGGTGGCAACAAACCTGGCTCAGACACTTTCCCTGAAGGAGCAGGAGACCATCCTGGTCGACGCGGACCTGCGTAGTCCAGCAGGAAAGCGTCCATCAGAACTTCTCGGCCTGCCCGGCAAGCTGCCCGGGCTTTGGGAAGTCCTGCGAGAGGGTGCCTCGGCCGCGGACCTGATAAAGACAACCAAAACCAATGGCCTCCATATCCTTGGTCCCGGAAATCCTCACCAAGAGCAAGGGGATGCCGACGACTCCACGGTGGTGGCGCTCGGCGATCAACAAATGCGAAGGCTAATAGACACTATTGAAAAGCCATACCAGCACCTGCTGTTCGATCTCCCGCCGCTGTCTGCCCTGGAAACCTCAGTGGAAGCCGCCATGGCCATCGGCAATCTTCTACTCGTCGTGCGCAGCGGACAGACGCTGCGCTCCGAACTTCGAGAAACAACCCAGATGCTGCATGATAGAGGCATCAACATCCGCGCAGTTCTGCTGACTGATGTCCCGGACGAGCTGCTCTACGGAAAACCCACCTTCGAGTCTCGCTCGGACACCAACTCCCAGCGCTGGAGAACTTCTCGAAAGCACAAGAAAGCACAGCCGGCCTAGTACTCCATCGGGTCAATGTCTTCGCATCAGCAGAATGCAGTCATGCCACCCTCACCACGAAGACCATCCAGGACAATGCTGCTCTTTTCTTCTGCAGAGTAACGTTTCGGGTAGCTCTCCTGATATCTTGAACCGCCTTAGGCAAACTATTTTCTCATCACCTGGTGTCCACCTGATTCTCGATGCACCATCAGACGACAACAGCGCAGCCTATTTCTTACAGACAGGAGAGCGTCTGGAGTGCACCGGTTCTGAATGTCAACGCCGCCCTCTATGGAGGTTTTCTCGGCAACCGCGACAGCGGTTCAACAAACAACAAATACTCTCTACAGCAGTTGGCGGAGAGGACTATACTCGATAAAATAGCTGTTGCTATTCTCGTTCAACATTAGCCCCTCAGGCATATCGACCCCACAACCTCAAAAAGGCTTCTGTTGCCTGAGGCCAAAGGGTGCCCCGCTGCAGTGCGAGTGCATCAGTGACCTCTGAAACCATCTCGATACCTTGGCCAGGATTCTCCAGCAACAGAGGAAGAACCGAGATTAAACGCTCCCTGGGATAGCGCAGGGACCAGAGTGGCCGCGCAAGAAGTTCAGTCGCGCCGAAATCACGCAGCGTAATGACCAGGTTGCGTACTCCATGCCAAGGCGAACCGCCCTGTCCCTTTGAAAGTCCGGCAGTACAGTAGGCGTCCCAACCAGTGAATTTTCTTCCGATTCGTTGTTCTTCAAACCAGGCGAGTGTATCCAGCCAAATGGGGACCACCCGCTGCTGCCAAGCCGATGCCTCCTCCTTAGCGAACCTGGCATAATCAGGGTGAAACTTGTGTTTCCAAGCCAGGCTATACAGTTCAATGAATTCTGCACAGCCTTGCCAATCCATAGCACGCAGGAGGTCGAGCTTCTTCGGATACGAAGGATGATAGCAATGCATGCCTGCAAGTCTGGCATCACCGCAGGCCAGAATTGCCTTGAACAGGTACTTGAAGAATACCTCCTGCTCTGCTGCACTGAGTTTGCCTCTTGCCAGGCTTCTCTGGTTCATCAAAAGCAGGGAGCCCCGATTCAACATCAGCCGCGTAAACTCCCCCTGGGGTAGCCGGGGGAACGGCAGTGCTGGCATTGCGTCAAGAATCTGCTGATCTCCGGCCACGACGCGATGGCCCCAGATCATCTCAGCATTCATAAGTGAATATTCAGCGCTTGGCAATCGCTCTTCCTGCAGCAGTGCGAAGTCCACTTCAACGCCGACGCTGTCTTCCAGGTGCTTCGCCTGTTCAGACAAATCACGATCCAAGATCTCACGTTGAGACCGGTTCATACCACGTACCACGACGAAGTAGTCGTAGTCGTTGTAGGGCGCCGGCTCGCCGTCAAGCATCACATAGCCGCCTTCGCCACGACCATAGCCTCCCATTAAAACGAGGGAGCGAAATGCGGTCGGACCGACAACCGCAAGCACGGCTTGCGACACCACTTTTTGGTCATGACTGATGCGCGATTCGACAGACGCATCTCCATCCAGTGTGTAACGCTCCCTGTTTGCAGGAGCTATATCCCCGTCAAACAAGGCCGTAGACCTTCTGCCCCTCTCGGACTCCACGCCAGCGGCCCCACTTTTGAACGGCACGTAGGGGAATTGTATGCAGGGCCGCATCAATGGAGCCCTTACTCAAAGCCCACTGCAAATCTCTGAGCACCTCCATCCCGAAAGGAAGCAATGCATAGCGCAACAGGGAAGTATTAATTTCACCCTCCCGGAAAATCCAGGCCTCTGCCTTGCCTTCCCCGCAGTGTCGCTTGTACGACTGAAGCAGCGTGTAATTGTGGGAGTGGGTGGCAGCAGCAACTGCAACATAGCGAATTTCGAGTCCCGCACGGCGCAGACGGTAGGACCACTCGATATCTTCAGAGTATTGGACCTTGGTCTCGAATGGAAATCGCTCCAATACGTCTCGCCGGGCTGCTGAATTAGCCATCGAGAAGAAATGAACCCAGTTGGCTGCTTCACGGCCGTCGCCAAATGCCCGTTCTGTATCTTTGACAAACAGTGCGCGACAATCAGGCCGTGCTGTCTGTCGTCCATAGACGGCACCGACGTTGGGATCAGCCAGCGGATCAATGAGTTTCTCCAGCCATTCCTCTGACTCCGGCGTGGCATCAGAGTTGATAAAAACTACGACGTCTCCTCCAACAGTCTGCACCGCTTCGTTGAGTATGCTGCCTGGATTATAAGAAGCCGAATCGTTCTGCCTGATCCGCTTGGGGTCGTTGAACTCCTGGATAATTTTGAACGTGCCGTCCGTGGAGGACGAATCAAAGTTCCAGAGTTCGAAATTCCGGTATGTCTGACGTTGAATTATATCCAGCGTACTGCGAATAACGCTGTAGTCGTTATAAGAGCGCATAACTACAGAAACCGTGGGTTGATAACCACTCGGTTTTAATCGCTGATCTTCCATCTCTATTATCCAGGCTATGCTATCCGTTATTGCAGAGAGTAGCTGACCGCTTGCCTCTTCGCATTGACTGTGACATCTTGCCTGCCGTTGACCTTATTGATTCGTTTCGCGCCACCATTTCAGCAGCGTCCACTGTTTAGCCAACTCCATTTTTTTATCCCGGAGCATCTGCCTGTCGACGCGCTCCAGAGCAGCAAGAAATCCAGCAAGCATGAAGAATTGTACAGTCATATAAGTCTGCCTAAAAAACCATTCTAGCATAGATTGAAACCACAGGGTGAACATTGCCGCGACAAGACCCACAGCGAAAAATGACAGTGTATTGTCACGCTGCATACGCACCATGCGCAATCCAATTAGAAAGAAATTGGCTATCATCAACAGAAACACAACCAGGCCGATCCATCCCATTTCGCAGGCATGCAGTAAATAGACATTGTGCACTATGCCGCGGTCAACCGGATTGTCGATAAAGCGAATATAATCAGTTTCGTTGATCACATGGGAATAGTTGTTGAGCCCAACTCCGAAGAAGTGGTCGTTAGCCATCGCAGTGGCGGCATCATTGGCTAGGTGACGTGACTCCCCTGACGTCTCAGGTGCATTCAAAAAGCGATCGATGATCGCCGGTGCGACTTTTATGGCGACAGGAAGCGCAGCTAGAAGCAGAATACCAATAACCCGGGTTTTGTGAGGCTTGACCTTGTCGTAAAAAGAGAGAATCACCACAAATACGTAACCAAGTATCATGGCGACAAGTGCACCACGTGAAAAAGTAGCAAGCACCATCAGAGAACCCATGCCGACACAGGCCCAGTAGACGAACGCCCGTTTCGATTTTTCACCGAGCATGAATGCGAAGAACAACATGTTGAACATGTTGATATACGCTGCCAGCGTGTTTGAATGTGGTGTCGTTCCCGGCGCACGGTAGATACCTGAAAAACGCTGCATGAGTACAAACAGGAATTCCATGGCGACAATCGCTGCTAAAATTAGTAAGATGAACTTGATATCCTCCTCGCTGCGCAGATAGTTGTACGCTATCCAGAAGACTGCAAAGGCGCGCAACAGCTTGAAAAATCCGAACCCAGCATAAACCGGTACATAGGCTACCATCAGTGAGATCAGCGCCAATCCCAGGTAGGTCAGCATCAGAGAAGAGTTTGGGGGGAAAAGGTCGATTTTTTGTTTGCGCCAACGCGGAGACTTGGCCATGACGATAACCAGCGAAATCACCATCCAGTCAGTCACCCCAAATTCGAAACCGCGGGTGTCTCCACGGTACCACTCCATGGAGACAAAATTGATATCGACCAGGTAAGAAGTAGAGAAGAACGCTCCGACTACCAGCAGTCGCTCCGCCCATTTGTATTTTATGCCAAACCAGGCCGCCATCGGGATGAATATGGCGGTGATAGCAAGAAAAATGAGTTGTTTCGTTTCCACCTGTGCCTGGTCAATGCCTGTATAAAGCGGTTCTCAATTGTGAAGCTACACAGTGAACCTGAGTATTCCAGGGAAACTCTTCCCGAATCGCTGCGCGACTCGAACAGAGCCTTCCTACAAGTGTTTCAACGGGGAAAGAAATAAGATTCGATGCGTCATACCAGACATAAGTCCTGTCCTTCCCCCGCCCGCCCCATCCCGTCGGTTCATTCAGAGATTCCCTAGGAGCCTGAATATTTAAGGCAGATGAAGAGTCGCTAGCAGTTCGCCTGTTTCACATTTTCGACAAGGAGAACTATGCCCACAAAAAGTCACTTAGATCATGAACTCCATTCATGCATCCAGCCTCCATGCCGCACCATTGAAAAGCATTTTCAATCCCTGCAGCAAATACCGTAGATTCTTCCGCAGGCTCTGTTCTCGAACATAAAAGGCGTCACTCAATAAACGCTCTTCCAACGGCGAATTTTCAGATAGATTTAGCTGTGTAGGCCCCAAAAGACCGACGGGCACCTGATCGCGTACCATCTGCCACTCCTCCGTCCGGGATTCAGACTCTTTCGGCGAGAGTGGTGCAACGCCCACCAGACGTAAATTCCCCTGAATCACCGCCAGCAGTCTTGGGAGGTAGCGCAACACCGGCACCGTGGTGCTCCAGTGTCTCGCCGTAAATCTATTTGATGTACTCTCTGTTACTGAATGTGGCGAACGATTACCGACAAGAATTTTGCTTCTTATCATCGGTGCACCACCGGCGAACCCCGCTGCGACAGCAGCAATCGGCCATAAGGGAAGCGAGAGCACAAGCAGCAAGATACCAGTCAGACGATCCCACAGAGAGGTGCTCGAACGCCCCTCCTTGCCACCGAGATTGCCAAGAAGAAACGCATCGCTGATCTTGAGTATTGCTCCTGTATCAACCCGGATCAGATAGTTGCTCGAAACAATGGCATTAGCGACTTCGACCAGCTCGCCCACATAGGTTTGCGGCAGCATCACGCTGTCACGGATGGTAGCAGCCCGGTCCACCAAGACGTCTCGACCCACAACCACCTCACCGACAAACTCTGCTTCCGGATGGATACGACTGTTGGCGCCTACATAAGCCACTCCTTTCTTGAGGCTCTTGGAATAAACCTTGGCGCCACGGCCTGCATGGAGGCCTAATGCAACGATACGTCCGGAAACGCTCAGGCCGGGGAATCGTCCGGCAATCACGTCCAGATTGGCCCGGTGGAATGCTGGAAGATCTTCCAGACTGTTCAGGACGCCGATTTCGCAGTCACAATGTCCCTCTTCAGGTTGCTGCGATGGACTTTCCCAGCGCAGGGTGTCGAGCAAACTACTTACGTTCGGGAAATCAGGATGCAGGTGAAGTAGGTTTCCCCGTGTATCTTCATGACCACAGAAAGCAAAATTGCCAGCCTGAGTCTCGGCCTGTTCCAGAAACTCTCCCGCAACCGGAGTACGCATTACATCGCCGCGCAGCACGAGTAACGCTTTCCCTTCACCCAAATTCAAACGATGCCAAACGTCGGAGGGAGCTTCTTCACCGCGACTCAGCACATAACGAATACTGCACCCCCAGCGCTCTCCATCTCCGAGAGTAGATGCCCCGATCTGTTCGCCGTGAGCGGTGACAACGATCACCAAATCGCGGATTCCAGCTGCAACCAGCTCTTCAATCGAATAGATCAACAACTCTTTCCCGGCAACCGGAAGCATGGGAACAGAGAACTTTTCTGTGAGAGGTGCCAATTCGGCCCCCAAACGATCTGCAAATACAAGTGCAAGCATACCCTGTCTACTCCCTTAATAAGCGCCGGTGCCCAAGAGAAGAGCTGGCACCGTCTTTACCAGTATCCTGATGTCGTTCCAAAACGATTGAGACTCGATGTACTGGACATCGAGTTCAACCTGCTGGTCAAATGGAATATCCGAGCGACCCGAGACCTGCCAGATACAAGTGATCCCGGGAATGACCTCAAGACGACGCCGGTCAGCCAGAGAGTACTGATCGACCTCCAGAGGTACCGGAGGCCGTGGCCCCACCAAGGACATCTCCCCCTTCAAGACGTTCCACAGTTGTGGAAGTTCGTCGATGGAGGTTTTTCGGATAATACGGCCAACCTTCGTAATGCGCGGGTCATCCTTCATCTTGAAAAGAACACCTCCATCCATTTCATTCCGTGCCATAAGTTCCTTCTTCCTCTCATCCGCATCAGTATACATGGATCGGAACTTCCACATGGTGAACAATCCTCCCCAGCGCCCGACACGCGTCTGCTTGAAGAGGATAGGCCCTGGATCCTCGATTCGTATGGCGAGGGCCACACCCAAGAACACCGGGAGAAGTAGTATCAGCAGAACTGCGGATACAACGATATCAAGCAACCGCTTGGCAAGGTAAGCTCCCTTGACGACAGTAAACCAACCGAGTTGCTTGAAGTAAAAGCGTAACTTGTGCCTGAATGACGACTGGTCGATATTGCCGTAACGCGCCAACAGTAGTTCGCGCAATTCTTGTTCATGTGTTTTCTCGTCCATCACTTACCTACTCGGTGAAAAAAACCTATCGTCAGTGCCGGTAGAAGGAGTCTGTCGCATGGCCCCCTTCCGGCAGTGGAAATTTATCCGGGTTCTTTGCCTGGTGCCTGACCCGAAACAGAAAAAGCGGGTTACCGATAATGTAACGGCGCCACATGCGACTTGGTTCTTGTATCAAGCGGAAAACCCATTCCAGTCCCATCTCACGCATCCATCCCGGAGCTCGCGGGATACGACCGGAATAGAAGTCGAATAATCCGCCGACACCTATACCGACCGACGGCGCCAATTGCTCCCGCCAGCGCCGCAACCAGAGTTCCTGATGTGGCGCGCCGAATGCCACAAGCAAAATACATGCCCCTGAATTGTTGATAGCATCAACTATTGCCTGTTCTTGTGACGGCTCAAAATAACCGTCTCTCGTACCGACGACTTTCAATTCCGGGTAACGTTGAATCATATTATTCGCCACTGCTTCCGCGATGCCGGGGCTTGCGCCAAGGAGGTAAACCGGCAACTGCTCTCGGGCTGCCGCCTCACACAGCTGCGGGAACATATCCGTGCCGTTGACATTAGCCTGCAAAGCCTTCCTGAGCATCCGACAACCGAGGTGGATGCCGATGCCATCGGGCAAAACACGGTCCGCATTTTTCAAAGCGGCACGGTAATCCGCATTCTTCCAGGCTATATTGAGGCAATCTGGGTTTACAAAAAACATTAACCGTTTTTTTGTCCCGGTCGCATTAACGATAACCCAATCCACTGCCTCATTCATGGTAGTGTTAACGACGGGTACCCCGAAAAAATTCAGAACCGGAGGCATCTCCAGCCGAGCAGTACTGCTCCCGCCGAGGACTCCAGACACTGCTGAACGCGCCGCAAGACCCAAGTCGCCGCGCACCGTTTGCATATAGTACTGCTCACGGTCCATTACAGACTCGGCATCGTGAGCCAGACCAATCCGGCTTCGGACTCCAAAGAGAGAAATCATGCCCGGCCTAACCGCGAAGCGAACGAAATCTTCGACGGGAATAGTGCTGGCCTCCTCGGCATCCAGTGGTCGAGGTCCAACGATGGCCATGTCGCCCCGAAACACATTCAGCCACACAATGAGCTTGCGAAATCGCCCCTTCCCGGCGAAGCGGAGACGACGGAAAGGCATCCGGTGCCGGCCGATCAGGGTGTCCCCTGTCAGCACGTCACCCGTCTGATAAAGACTCCAGAGTGCACGCAACAGCAGAACTGGTGACAGCAGTAGGAGGACAATAATGCTGATGAGGAAATCGAGGGAGCGTGGGAGAAATTCACCAAGTATTGCAAGTATTGGATGGGTCCTTCGCCGAAAGCCGGCCAACCAGCTACGCGTGCGTGAGGAGCCTAAAGGTCCCGGTATCTCTAGGGGTGATTTGGCCATGAAAGAAGATCTCTCATCTTGCAGGTTACCTGTTAGACATCCTGCTTTTCTGCAGGGAATGAGTTAAGTATCAACAAACTAACCACGCACAACAGGCGCTACACGGTTCTCATGATCGATAAGGCTGCAAAGGGTGTGATCGAAGTGTGGAGATATTCCCGTTTTGCTCACGCACCTCACCAGATAAAGCCCCCCCTTGTCACGCTGTTCTATGATTGCGCCGTTTTACATCCCGTACTTTATTATATTACCAGATTGCATTCTGAATCCTGAGCTCTCAATTATCAGGGGTAATCAATGCAGCATCGCCGACGCCAACCTTGTGGGGATGTCATGTCAACTCCAGACATCGGTTTCAAGCACAAATGCCGCGCCGTTCAACTCCTCCATTGATCCAGAATCCGCATGCAATAAGCGTTGATCTCTTTTGCACGAGCAGGGTTGGCGGCTTCAGTATAACAACGTAACTCGGGAGCGTTGCCTGATGTGCGCAGGTGCACTACTTCGCCATTTGAAAAAGTAACTCGCACGCCATCCGTCTTGTCTATATTCAGTACATCACCAAACTGATCGTCAAAGATATATAATACTTGGTCGCGTGCATTCTGATCATCAGCCCCTGTTATCTTCGCCAGCCGTGCCTGACTGGTTTCGGTAGGAAAATTTGTGAGACGGTCACTGTATGTGTAACGATGCGGCAAAGAGCCGACCAGCGAGGAGATAGGAAGACCCTGCTCATGACTCATCAGCAGAACAGCGAGTATTACAATCACCGCATCTCGCGTCGGCAACGCTGAAAGATTACGCCCATTCAAGCCGAGGCTGTCTGCTTGCAGCAAACCTCCATTGGCCTCATATCCTATGACACGCCTGTTACCTGCAGTCATCGCCTCTTCCATCCCTACAATAACATAAGGCGAACCGATTTGTGTACGTATTACCTGGTGAAACAGTTTTGATTTTTCGACAGCGCTATTGCTGCTTACAGGAGTAACGACCACCCGGGCCTGCAAGTAACGGGCACACAAGATCCCTGCGATATCCCCACGAAGCCATTCCCCGGTTTCATCGCTGATTAACGGGCGATCTCCATCACCATCGGTTGAGACGATACTATCCAGCTGATGCTCCTTCGCCCACACCTTTGCCAATCGGATGTCTTCATTTCTGATGGCTTCGGTATCGACTGGCACGAACGATTCCGACCTTCCGAGTGCTATCACATCTGCACCTAATGATTCGAGAATCTCGAATAAGATATCCCTACTGATGCTGGAGTGTTGATAGACACCGACGCGCAATCCTTCCAGGCAACCCCTTTCGAAAAAATTGCAAAACCGTCTAATGTACAGGTTCCTTGCGGATGAATCTTCGGCAGGCAGGCCTTGCGCCTGCCGAAATTTGCCATTGCTGTCGAAAAGTTGCTCGGGAATCGCGACCAGCTGACCACGGATAGCTTGTTCGTCTGCTTTCAGGATCTCACCCTGCGGCTTATTAAACTTGATTCCGTTTCGATCATCCGGGATATGGCTCCCTGTTATCATAATGGATGGAATCTGCCGCTCTATCCCGAAGAATGCTACCGCCGGTGATGGGATGAATCCGCAGAATACCACCTGAAAACCTGCATCATTCACTGCCTTGATGCAAGCTGCGATAATCCCCGGGGTGCTCGGACGAAAATCACCTGCAACCGCGACCTTGGTGCCTTTCGAGACGATCTGACTATGCTCCAGGTGCTGAAGAAAAGCGAGAACGTAGAGGTAGCAGATTTCGTCGGTCATGGACTCGACCAATCCCCGGGCCCCACTAGTACCAAAACCGACTCCTGAATGCCTCATTAACTCTGCTATAGAGACTTGCATACAAATCAATCCTCGGCCCGACCATAGCGGTCATCAAAACGGACGATATCATCTTCACCTAGGTAACTACCGGTTTGCACTTCGATAATTTCAAGTGGTATCACGCCTGGATTCTCGAGCGCATGCACTTCACCCACAGGCATATAGATCGACTCGTTTTCCGTAAGAAGAGTCGTTTCATCACCTTTTGTCACCATGGCCGTGCCTACAACCACGATCCAGTGCTCTGCACGGTGATGATGCATCTGGACTGAGAGCTTTTCTCCTGGATTCACGGTTATACGCTTGACCTTGAATCGTTCCCCCTCTTCGATGGAGTCGAAACTTCCCCATGGCCGGTACATCACGCGGTGATGTTGATCTTCAGGCCTCTCTTCTTCCCGCAAGCGTTCGATAATACTCTTAACATTCTGCGCTTGTGACTTGTCCGCTACGAGCACGGCATCTTTGGTCTCGATCACCACCAAGCCATCGACGCCAACCATGGTCACCAGCCTGTTTTCCCCATGTACAAGACTATTTTTTGTATCGAACAACATCACATCGCCGTGCGTGGCATTTTTCTGCTCATCCTTGGAATCAAGTTCCCACAGCGCCGACCAACTGCCCACATCACTCCACCCGGCATCCAAGGGTACGACTGCGGCCTTTTCTGTTTTTTCCATGACTGC
The DNA here is from genome assembly GCA_030145485.1 of Chromatiales bacterium. GTDB lineage: Bacteria > Pseudomonadota > Gammaproteobacteria > Chromatiales > Chromatiaceae > Sva-25. The sequence continues at coordinate 11,906 of JAQYVP010000032.1, read as the reverse complement.
ATAATCGATGGATTCAGCCGGACATTCAGAGAAGACTTTTTCATCAAGTCGGAAAAAGTCCATGTCTTTCTGGCCTTGCTGGACCGCAGCACTGCAAGACGAAAGAATATCCGGTCGCAAACGCTCCAGTTCCTCAAGGTAAAGTCGCGCCCGAAATAAAAACATGCCGCTATTCCAGTAATATTTGCCTGAGTCAAGGTACTCTTGCGCCTTTTCCAGATCAGGCTTTTCGACAAACTTTGCTATTTGAAAACCCTCTTCAAGTGCTTCTCCTCGACAAATATATCCATACCCTGTTTCTGGCGCATTGGGTACTATCCCGAATGCGACCAGACGATCTTGCATGGCCAATTTTTCTGCCTGCCGAACAGCTTCGTGAAACGTGGTCGTATCGGAGATAATATGGTCCGCAGCAAGTACCAGCATTAAAGGATCGTCTTCCTGCTCCAGAGCAATCAGCGCTGCCACAGCGATCGCCGGTGCTGTGTTGCGACCCTTGGACTCCAGCACCACTGTATACTCTTCACTGCCGATCTCAGTTAGCTGCTGCACTGCTAGAAAACGGTGCTCCTCATTGCAGACTACTAGCGGGGAACTTGTGACCAGTCCATCCAAACGCTTGATGGTCTGCTGCAGCATCGACAGATCCCCGGTGAGAGGGAGAAACTGCTTAGGCAGCATGCGTCGCGATAAAGGCCATAGACGGGTTCCGGAACCACCGGCCATAATTACAGGAATTAGCATGGATTCCTCCATTGTGGGGCTTTTTTAAATGTACATTGTTCGAACACTTTGAACAGAGGTAAGTGTCAATGCCATTAAGCTAGCACATAACCGTCTGTATTTGCTATAATTATTTACCGCTTTCCACCCGTCGAGGAATTACTCATGCCGAGCAGTACACTCTCACAGACCACCGACAAGAACCGTATCATGAAGGTCATTTGAAAATATATATATAAGCCTATAAATGCATTTATTGGCTCTGATGAGTTTCGACAGAAAGCACAAAAAACGGATACTGATTTTACGCGAAAGCGCTCTCTCCCTCTGACGCACTTGATCCCCTTACTACTGAATTTCGGCAAAGGAACAATCCAGGATGAGCTGGACCAGTTTTTCGAGACATTGCATGGTGGAAAAGCCACATCAAACATCTCTGCCTCCGCCTTTTGCCAGGCGAGACGCAAACTGAACCCTGAATCACTGGCTCAATTGAATGACAGACTCCTTGACAGCGTGACAGAACAGATCTGGCAGCGACAATGGCATGGCTTCCGGCTGCTGGCCGTCGACGGTTCGACAGGACGTTTGCCAAAAACGGATGAAATTGCTGACTATTTCGGACAACCAAAAGGTAGCGGTGTACCGCTGGCGCGCTTCTCAAGGCTTTACGATGTGCTCAACAACCTTGTGGTTCAGGCTGACATGGCGTCCTATCGTACCAGTTGAGAGAGAGTTGGCGGCATATTATCTTCTCGACCTGAAAGAAGACGACCTGGTGCTTTACGATCGCGGATATCCGGCTTTCTGGTTGTTTGCATTTCACCATGAAGAGAATCGGCATTACTGTGCGCGGGTCAAACACGACTTTCATGCTGAAGTGAAGCAGTTCATCGCATCGGGAAAGAAGAGCCAGACCGTGATGCTGCAACCCAGCAAACAAAGCGCTCGTCAATGCAGGGAATACTACCTTCCAGATGCTCCCATACCCGTCCGACTCGTTCGGGTGATGCTGAAATCAGGGGAGATCGAGGTACTGACGACATCCCTCACTGACGAGTCAGCTTATCCCGCAAGTTGGTTTGGCAAACTGTATCAGCAGCGATGGGGCGTTGAGGAGAACCACAAACGGGAAAAGCAGCGGATGGAGATCGAAAATTTCTCGGGCCGCTCGCCACTGATCCTGCTGCAGGATTTTCACGCCAAAATCTTTGCTCAAAACATGGCGTCGATCTTCGTCTTTCTCGCCCAATGGCTGGCTGATGAGCGCTATCGGAAAAGGAAGCATGCCTATCAGGTCAATTTTGCAAACGCAATATCGAAGATGAAAAACAGCATCGTGCGGGTATTCCTTCAGACATCGCCTCTGGAGCTTTGCTGGTCATTACTGAAGAGGATGGCATCAAGCGTTGAGGCGGTACGCCATGACCGATCGTATCCAAGAAATTTGAAAGAGGTGCGGGTTCCCGGGTTTCAGGAAAATTACAAGCGGACCCGGTAGCTTACGGCTTAACTTAATGGCATTGAGGTAAGTGTGTCTATGCAAGGCATTCGTTACTGCTACAATGGTCGCAGCCCTGTGAAATGCAGGATTAACTCATTGGATTCTTATTTTGGCTAGAGATTACCCTCCTGCATGAGGAAAAATTGAGAATGAAAAAAGTCATGATTATAGGTATTTCAGGGGGTAGCGGATCCGGAAAAACCACCTTTGCGAACTCCCTGCATAACTTGTTCGGCCCAGAACATAGTTCACTGCTGCAGCAGGATTCGTACTACCACGATCATCGTCATCTATTTGACTATGACGGTGGTAGTGTCAATTTTGATCATCCGGACACAATCGATTTCGCACTGCTTGCGCAGCATCTGAAGATGTTAAAAGCACGACGCTCAATAAAGGTTCCAGTTTATGATTTCGAGGCTCATAGCCGTTTAGAGCAAACCCGTACTCTTCATGCCCAGCGGTTGATCCTGATGGAAGGGATGCTCATTTTTTCCCAACAAGCGGTTCGTGAATGCCTTGATCTTAAAGTGTACATCGACACCCAGGAGCCTGTTCGTTTCTCAAGACGCCTCTCTCGAGATGCGCGTGAACGAGGGCGGGATCCCAAAGGCGTGGAACAACAATACAAGTCACATGTTAAACCCATGCACGATCTGTTTGTAGAACCATCAAAGGATTATGCGGACTACGTGTATTCCGGAGAGGAACACATAAAAGATAGTATTCGTGATTTCCTTTTTCAGATAGACCTCTCTGTTTAACAAGCCATAGCTCAGCTTCACCTGCCAATGGATGATCTTACATAGCCCTAGAAAGGTTTCAGTCAACAATGTATTCTCCATATGTAAACTGTTTTTTTAAGGAACTGATCCTGTGGACGCCAAGACTTTAAATACCTTACGGGAACGCCTGCCTGAAGCTCACCTAAGCAAACGCCTTATACGCCAGACCGAGCATGTCTCCATGCGGTTCGACGTTCGAAAAATAGAATTGTCTCATTTTTACTGGGAGAACTTCGACCTCATGCCGAAAGCACTTGGGGTTATTCTGAAACTGACGCTGCTAATGAAACGATCCTGCGCCAATACACTGCGTTACCGCCTGCGACAGTACGATATTCCCATTGAGAGACTGCCGCCGGCCTTCGATGGCTATCGAATTCTGCACCTCTCTGACTTGCATATTGACGAAATACTCGACGGTGGAGAACAGCTTTGCCAAACCCTCGCGGGATTAGAATACGACCTGTGCGTGATCACAGGTGATTACCGCTTCGATACCTATGGTGTGCATGAGGAAACGGTGGTGCGCATGTCCAGGCTCATGGAGACGTTGGAGTGTCCAGATGGCGTCGTAGGTATTTTAGGTAATCACGACTTTATTGAGATGGTTCCGGACCTGGAAGCCTTGGGTATAACAATGCTGCTCAACGAATCACTAGCCATCGAGCGTGATGAGCATCGCATTTGGCTCGCGGGTCTAGACGATGCACACTACTACGAAGTTCATGATATTGCGCGGGCAATGGCCGATATCGATGCATCGGAGCCCGTTGTGCTGCTGGTGCACTCACCGGAGGTAATAGAGGAAGCTGAAGCTTACGGTATCGACCTTTTTCTCTGCGGTCACACTCATGGTGGGCAAGTCTGTCTACCGGGCGGAATACCGATTATCGGAAATGCCCGTTGTCCACGAGACAAGCTCTCCGGTCGTTGGCGTCACGGTCGCATGCAGGGCTACACCCACCGGGGAACCGGTTCATCAGGACTGCCCGTACGGATTAACTGTCCACCAGATATTACTCTTCACTGTCTGAAGACATCGCCAGTACTCTCTGCAGAACAGTAGCCAAGGTGAACGAACTCCACTACTATCATAAATTCATAGCTGAAACTCAGGTTTCATCATATTCAATATATGCTTCAAACTGTGCAAATGTATTCATAGAAAATTTCCGCCATGCACGTTCGCACAGTGATACGATATTCTCTGCGTCATAGCTATAATGATATCCTCGTAAAAGCATAACAATAGGAAAGACATGATGCGTATTGCATCCTGTTGGCAAATAGAAATACCCTCAATAGACAAGTTGCTGAATGCTCTGGAACGGGAAAAATGATTCCACATCCTGCTTACACCAACAACCCATATCCATATAGGGAAAACGGCATATTCAGACCTTTATCAACAATATGATTGATCTCAGATCATGCACTTAATTTCCATGCCTAAGGTTTAAACCTTCGCCTTTCAGGCGAACAGATTTCATCTATGATGCTTGGAGTAGAACTGAGAAGGTAGGGGTATCAGTGATGGATTATCGTTATGGAAGTCATACGGTCTACAATATTGAGTACCATTTTGTCTGGGTGACGAAATATCGTTACCAGGTATTGACGGGTGAGGTTGGTGTTCGAGTAAGGGGTCTGGTTAGGCAAAGCTGTGAGGCGTTTGAGATCCGAATATTAAAAGGAGTGGTGAGCAAAGACCACGTCCATATTTTGGTCAGTACACAACCAAATCTTGCGCCAAGTGAAATTATGAGGCGAATCAAAGGGAGAAGCTCAAGTAAGTTGTTTGAGGAATTTGCCCATATCAAGAAACGGTATTGGGGAAGACACTTTTGGGCAAGAGGATACTTCTGCAGCACAGTCGGCCAGATGAGCGAAGAAATGATCAAAGAGTATTTGGAACACCATTTTGAGCCGAGGAAGAATGACGATTTCAAGGTCGAACCAAATTAGGACGCATCGTTCAGTCGACGCGTATCCGGACTTTCAGTCCGCAACTCTAACCCACCAGCTTTTAGCTGGTGGTTGTTAAGTCTTGATTGTGTGACTCAATACATTCATTTATCAGACTGGAGAAAACCTGATGCATAGATTCCACCATCGCATTTTTCTTGCTGCTGTATTGACATTTGTGTTGCCAGCTATCAGTGTCGCCAATCAACCTTTAGCGGAAACTGAGACATACACCTTTGGCATTGTTCCCCAGCAGTCAGCCAGTCGCCTCGCAAGAGACTGGGGCCCCTTGCTGCGCCATCTTAGCCAGACCAGTGGTGTTAACTTGACATTTAAAACTGCCCCGAACATTCCCGAGTTCGAGCGCCGACTTGCTAAAGGAGAATACGATTTTGCCTACATGAACCCCTACCACTACACAGTATTCAGCGATTCACCAGGCTACCGCGCTTTCTCAAAGGTTAGCAATAAAACAATCAAGGGTATTTTCGTTGTTCGAGAAGACAGTAAAATCAGTACCTTACAAGATCTGTCGGGTACGCGTCTGGCATTTCCCTCTCCCGCTGCATTTGCAGCCACAGTACTGCCCCGCTCTGAATTGCACCATCGCGCGATTGAATACGAACCGACGTACGTTAATTCACATGACTCCGTTTATCGCGGAGTTGCCATGGGCCTGTTCCCAGCTGGCGGCGGGATCATGCGGACTCTGAATGTGCTCGATCCGAACATACGATCGCAGCTGAGGATACTGTGGACTTCTAAAGGTTATACGCCACACGCCTTCGCTGTTCATCCCAGGGTGCCGGGTGACGCCGTGAAGCGGGTTGCAAAGGCAATGTATGAGTTGAATACAAGCGATACAGGCCGCAAGACTCTCGCCAATCTCGGCATGAAAGAACTTGAACCCGCCAACGATAGTGACTGGAATGATGTTCGAGAACTCAGTTTGCAGGAGCTGAAAAGTCCGACACAAAACCTAAAATGACTTTCCGCGCCAAAACCATTCTTGGCATTGCCCTCATCGAGTCGATTCTGCTCGGAATACTGGTCCTCGGAGGCCTGCGTTGGCTGCATGACTCCAATGAGTCGCAGATGATTCTGCGTTCCGATGAATTAACCCGCCTGTATACAACTTCCATCAAGGAAGCTGTACTGGCAAGTGATCTCGCAAAACTCCATGCAATTGCCAACGACGCCATTCACAATAAAGGAATTGAATATCTGCGCATTCTGGATGCAAATGGTTTAGTGCTTGAGACGGCCGGTGACAGCAAATTACTCTCTCAACAATTTGTTACAGACATCGACCCATCCAATGTCGAAGATGGTATTTACGATACTGGTGCGAATATAGAGATAGACGGAATTATTTATGGGCGTTTGGAACTGGGCTTGTCCGTCGAAGAATTTCACGCCATATTGTCACAGGCAAGACACTTCGGGTTCAGCATGGCTTTTCTCGAGGTCATACTGGTCGGACTGTTCTCCTTTGCTCTCGGCACATACCTGACATCGCAATTGTCTAGCCTATCCGAAGCATCAGAGAGAATTGGCAGAGAAGGCCCCGGGTTTATGCTGCCGGTGCGAGGTCGAGATGAACTGGCCCAAGTCTCTATCGCATTCAACAGCATGTCTAAAAACCTGGTGACGTCCTACCGGGAACTTCACGAAAATGCCGAGAAATACCGTTCCATATCAAAGCGGCTCGCTGAAGGGAATGCGATAAAGCATGCGATGTTGTCAACGGCAATGGATGCTATCGTAACAATCGATGATCATGGGCGCATTCATGATTTCAACAAAGCGGCCGAAGCTATATTTGGTTATACAATTGAAGAGGTATTAGGCCGAGATATGGCCGAACTCATCATTCCCGACGAATATCGTGAAGCCCATAGGCAAGGCATAAAGCAGTGGCACGAAACACGCGAGGGTCCTCTGCTCAGCACACGAATAGAAATTACTGCAATGCGCAAGGGTGGCACTGTTTTTCCGATTGAGATGGCTATCACGCCAATAGAAGTCGAAAAAGAACACTATTTTACCGGTTTTATTCGAGATATAAAGGATCGAAAACTTGCTGAAAGTGAACTGAAACTCGCGGCCTGTGCGTTCGATTCTCAAGAAGCAATTTTCATCACTGACGCATCTTCACGCATTCTGCGCGTCAACAATTCCTTTTGTGAAATCACGGGGTATTCAGCAGAGGAGTCAATTGGTCACACTCCAGCGGAGCTCCTCAAATCGGGACGGCAATCAGATGAATTCTATACAGGACTGTGGCAACAGCTGAAAGAGACCGGCCATTGGAAAGGAGAAATCTATAATCGGTTCAAGAATGGAGAGATAGCTCCTGAATGGCTGAGTATCACAGCCGTCAGAAATGACGACAATATTACGACTCACTATGTCGCGCATTTCGTTGACATCAGCGAACGCAAACGCTTCGAAAGCGAACTCAGGAAATCACACGAATTGGCGGAACAGGCCAGCCAGGCAAAATCAAAATTTCTTGCCAGTATGAGTCACGAGATTCGCACGCCGCTTAATGCAATCATCAACCTCAACTTCCTATTGCTGGATACGCCGCTCGACGAACAACAGAGAAAACTGGTCCAGGGAGCCTATGAAGGGGGCAAAGCACTAGCGGCACTTGTGGGAGACATTCTCGATTTATCCAAAATCGAGGCTGGCAAGCTCAAATTGCATCACGAGATTTTTAACCTGCATCAGCTGATTAACAATATCTGCGTGATGTTCAGGCATCAGACAGATATGAAGGGCTTGAATCTCGAAATAGATATATTTCCCGATGTGCCAGAATCCGTCATCGGTGACGATACACGCTTGCGGCAAATCCTGTTCAACCTTGTTGGTAATGCAATCAAGTTCACCGAAGAAGGGCATGTGAAGCTCACTGTACAAAAGGAAACTAACGGAGAGATTCAGTTTGTGATTGAGGACACAGGTATCGGCATTTCGGATGAGGACCAAACGATACTCTTCGAAGATTTTTCGCAGGCAGACGCAACCCTAACCCGCAGGTATGGAGGAACAGGGCTGGGGCTGGCTATATCACGAAAACTGGTTGTTCTCATGAAAGGAGGAATTGGCTTCAGAGGACGTAAGCCGCATGGCAGCATCTTCTTGATCCACGTACCGCTAGAGCCTGCTAGCGAGAGAGAGGCCGAACACAATACCCTCGTCAGGGAGGAACCATTACATGCGCATGTACTCGTCGCCGAGGATAGTAAAACAAATCAGCTGGTCGTTAAGTCATTGTTGAATAAAATCGGCTGCGAGGTAACACTGGCAAATAACGGAGAGGAGGCAGTCAAACTGACTGAAGCTGTGCATTTCGATCTGGTATTCATGGATTTGTCGATGCCGGTAATGGATGGACTAGAGGCAACACGAAAAATTCGCAACCTCGATAGTGCGCATAAGAATGTGCCGATCATTGCCATTACTGCAAATGCGTTTTCCGAGGATCGCGATAAATGCCTTCAGGCAGGCATGAACGATTTCTTAGCCAAGCCTATAAATCCTGCGAAGCTCAAGGACTGTGTGTCGCAATGGTCACTTGAATACCAGTCAAAAACTCACGAAGACGATGTATCGAATTAATAATTTTAGCTGCTGGCCGTGTCGAACAATTGGGTCGCCATGGTGAACATGAAGAAGCCAGATCGGGGATTAACAATATTGTGTACATTGGAAATCAAACACTCAAGGTATATAGAGCGTTTCCCGATGGAACATTCGGAGACCATCGGTAATTCACCAGTTAAAAAATGATGCTGCCAGTAGAGTGGATGAGCTTGTTAATCAAACTATAACTGATCAGAACATGGGGAAAAATTATGAACAAGTGGATGAGAAGATGAGCCTATTTGAGAGAATCCACTCGTACAAACTGTCTCTCGAAAAGCCACATCGGATTATTTATCCGTTTGATCGCAAGAAAATAGAAGGCTTTCAGGATGAGTAGGTACAGAACAGAGTACATGCTGTACGTCCTGGATAAACCATATTGGTTCAGATTCGATCTTGCTATTATCGCTTGTCTAGCACTCTCAAAATCGCTGTATTTGCATAAGTGTATGCTCTCGGTTCACCACCAGCTCGAGGCCCAGCAACATTCAGAACAGATATCGATCGGTACTGGATGAACTGTTTCTTCTTGGCCTGATAATTTTTTCGGGTAGTCCCTTTTCCTGTACCAGGACTCGATGAAATCCGCATGAACGCTGGAGATTCGGAGGATGTTACATCCTACAGTCCCGACCACCGTGAAAGAGCTGGTTCGTAGATGACCAGCGATTTACCCGGTAATGGAGCGCTCCCGATTTTTCGTAATATTTCTAACCGGTGGTCTGTTGCTTCGATACAGTTGCCATTGAATACTTTAACGCGATACTCAGGTATCCATGGAGTGCATGCTCCCTTCATTGCGCGTATCACTTCCCCCATCTCACTGGCTGATTCATGCACCATGAGAGTGTCCACGCCCCCGGGGGGCTTACCGCTCAGTCTCGACAACAACCAGTGGTTCTGTCGAGTGTGGAAAAATGGATAGCCCCCAGCGACCTGCGCTCATCCAGATAGTCATAACGGTCATAAACCCCTTCAACTCCTTTGAGCTTGTGATTCAGACAGCGCTCAGACACATGCCCTGGCATCCAGCACCTGAAAGCAGGCTCCGCAGGGTACGGCGTAAATCATGTACCGTGAAATACTCAACGGTCAACTTTTTTTCGCGGAAGATTTTTTCGGGAGGTAAAACACCCAGAAACAAAAACGCCCCTTCAATGAGGGGCGGTCTTTAAGCCAAACTGCGTACTGACAACAGTACCGACAACAGATTGCTTCGAATGGTAGTTCACAATAAGCAAAAACTTCGTAACTTATTGTTTTATATGGTGCCCAGGGACAGAATCGAACTGCCGACACGAGGATTTTCAGACTGATATATAGGTACGAATAACAGTACCTAATCACAATAAAACACGCTGAAACAACATGTTACTACAAGAATAATCCTCTAGCCAGTGCTTAATTGTGCCTGAATGAGTTGGGGATGTACGTACCTAAATCTGTACCCATTCTTGTGCGAATAAATCATCTAAGAACAGAACTGCTCCTTCATGAAAATAGGTACACCATATTGATTGATATGTAAAAGTCTGGGCATGAGCTGACAGATAATGAGGATGTGAGTGGTTATCAATCATCCATTGCCAATATTGTTTGATGGAACATTTTACCTCTTGAAGTGCGACAATTGTGTGACAAAGAGACTGTTCCTTATTCAACAGCTTGCACGGATGAATATCCCTGTTTCATAATAGCAGACTAAATACCTCGACCCTCGGAAGCAGAGCAATGGCGTCAAAGGAGAAAATACGATCAAAAAGATGACACAACCTCACCGTGCAGCCTTAGGCAATGAGCGATGAAACAGGATAAAAAGACAGCCGACGAACTGGCACTCTTAAAGCAGCAGAACAAGGAGGAGCTCAAAGCCTATCAGGCGGAGTTGATCAAGCTGCAAAAACACCTGGAGAGGACCGGTAGAAAGCTCATCATCCTCTTTGATGGACGCGATGCCTCCGGGAAAGGCGGCACCATCCGCCGCGTCACGCGTTACATGAACGAAAAGCACTATCGCGTCATCGCGCTCGGGAAGCCGACTTGGGCGCAGGCAACAGAACTCCACATGAAACGCTATATCGAACAGTTTCCCCGTGCAGGAGAAGTGGTGTTGTTTGATCGAAGCTGGTACAACCGCGCCATGGTCGAACCTGTTATGGGTTTCTGCATGAGTCAGCAGTACAATCGCTTTATGAACGAGGTAACCGGCTACGAGAAAAGTTTCGTCAGCGACGGCAACACCACCCTGCTCAAACTCTATTTCTCGGTCTCAAAGGAGGAGCAGGCACGCCGTTTCGACCGGCGCAGGCATGACCCCCTGCGCCAATGGAAACTCAGCGAGGTCGACCTGCAGGCCCAGGATTTGTGGGAGGAGTTTAGCGAGAAGAAATACCGCCTGCTGCTGAAGACGCACATCCCACAAGCGAAGTGGTACGTGATCCGTTCCGATGACAAGCACCTCGCCCGGCTCAACACCATGCGCCTGATCCTCAGCAAATGCCGCTATGTGGGGCGCTCACGCAGCCTGATTTTCAGGCCGGATCCGAGAATCATCATCCAGGGCGACAAGGAGATGCATCAGATGCGGCGCCAGTACCGCAGGTATGGAAAATTCCTCTCCTGACCGAAGTGCGCAGCGATTCGATCAGGGCAGAAGGCCTTGAGAGGCCATCCCTGTAGGCGAAGCGCATAGCGATTCGATCAGAGATTCCCTCCTGCTTGTTGTCCCAGTAGCTATTCTTGAAAGGCGGCTCCGTGCCCTCCTCCCTGGTCACGCGGTATTGTTCCGGAGAAAGCACTTTTTTCAACTGCACTTCATCAGGATTTTTCCATTGTCCACTGTTGGAAGCAGCCGTCTGGTCCGGCGCAGCATGTTTTCAAGCAGACTGCCGGTGAAGGCTCGAAATCCCTCTTCCAGACTCATCATGCCAAACAGAAAAATCACAACGCCGGCAGAGATGTCCTTGAAGTCAGGACTGATCCCAGAACCCATAAGGCCTGTACCAGGAGTATCGAAGGGAGGAATATTTTGCGAATCATTGCTTATCCAGGGATGCGGGGGAGACTACCTGGCAGTCCGCCTCGCAGATTACGGTATTGAGCATGTAGATAAAAAGGCCAGGAGAAAAGCGGCCTCCCTGTAGCCGGTGTTGTAAAAGAGGAGAATCTGCAAAAAGCCTCTTACCCGGCAACAGGAAGGACAAAGTGATCAGGGAAGCATCATGCCACGAATGGTGTAGAAAATTATAGCGGCCATGATCGCGGATGCAGGG
>JAQYVP010000258.1 GCA_030145485.1 Chromatiales bacterium | reverse complement strand
AAATGGAGCCTTCTGCTTCATACCCATATCCATTCGATTCTGCGAGTTCGATGCTGCAAATGTCCATCGACACTAAGTTGTCCATTGCGCACATGAAGCAGGTCAATGAACTCGCAGACATGTCAGAAAAAGTGCTGAATCACGGGCTGGATACAATTTGGCAGGCAATGCAGATTTGTGTTGAAAAGGGATTGATTGCTCAAGGCACACTACCCGGGGGCCTTAACCTGCCCCGGCGAGCAAAGAGTCTGCATCAACAACTCATGGATAATCCGCTGGAAGCTAATCTCAATGACTGGCTGTGTGCGTATGCAATGGCGGTGAATGAAGAGAATGCGGCTGGCAACATGGTGGTCACTGCCCCCACGAATGGCGCTGCCGGGGTCATACCTGCCGTTCTCTATTATTATGTAAAGCATGAAATGGGATCGAAGGAGCAGGTCTGGGAGTTTCTTCTCACAGCCAGTGCGATCGGCGGTATTATCAAGCATAGAAGCTCAATTTCCGGAGCCGAAGTCGGGTGTCAGGGCGAGGTTGGTTCCGCAGCCGCTATGGCGGCTGCCGGTTTGTGTGCGGTCCGAGGCGGTACAACTGAACAGATCGAGAATGCAGCAGAAATCGCCCTGGAGCACCATCTCGGTATGACTTGCGACCCGGTTAAAGGACTCGTTCAGGTGCCCTGTATCGAGCGGAATGCTTTTGGCGCCATCAAGGCATATACAGCGGCTTCTCTTGCAATCCGGGGTAGCGGTCATCACTTTATGCCGCTGGATAATTGTATTGCCGCCATGAAGCAAACAGGACTGGAGATGTCTGAAAAATACAAGGAAACATCGTTAGGTGGGCTTGCGGTAAGTATTACAGAATGTTGAACGTTTTTATATACAATGCTCCCACGTGGACGCTTGAAACGCCACTTGGCTTAAACCTTATGACTCCCAAGCTCAGTAGTGACTTCATGTGGTCATACAATGTTGACAACCCGATGAATTGGGCCTCCATAAATGGGAAAACAATGCGCGAAATCAAAAGTGAAGCGTCATAGGAAAACCAATGAATGAAGTTCATGCCCTAGCGCCCGCAATCATTTTGTTGCTTGTTGGGATTTTCGCCATCACGCTCATGCGCAGGGTCGGGCTCAGCCCGATTGTTGGCTACCTCGTGGCAGGCGTCATTATCGGACCCCATGCGCTTAAACTGATCCATGAGAGCGAGACCACACATCTCCTCGCGGAACTCGGTGTCGTCTTTCTCCTGTTTGACATCGGGCTGCATTTTTCACTATCGAGTATCTGGGAAGCGCGTCGCGACCTCCTTGGACTGGGACCATTGCAGATTGTCCTTTGTGGGCTCGCCTTCGGGGGTGTCACTGTGGCCTTTGGCCTTGGTCCGGAATATGCAGTTATTCTCGGTGGTGCACTCGCGCTCTCCTCGACGGCGGTCGTCGTCCATACGCTGGCTGAGAGAAAACAGCAGAACTGTCCTGTCGGCCTGACCGGGATGGCAATTCTCATCTTCCAGGACATCTGCGCCATCTTCCTATTGGTACTCGCGGGTTCACTCGAGACCGGTGACTCGTCAGCCGCCGAATCGGGCCTCATCACAGCGGTTTCATTGGCGGTAGTAAAGGCAGCCGCTGCGTTTCTCGCTGCGGTATTAATCGGCCGCTACGCCATCAAACCACTGTTTAAACACCTCTCGCAGTCGAGGAACGAGGAGGTCTTCACCGCAACCGCTCTCCTGGTGGTCCTTGCGACGGCAGCTGCCACAGGCAGTACGGGAATCTCCCTCACACTAGGCGCATTCTTGGGTGGCATGATCATATCAGAGACACCTTACCGGCACGTAATCCAGACCGAGGCAAAGCCGTTTCGCAACCTGCTGCTTGGCTTTTTTTTTATCACGGTGGGCATGTCGCTCGATTGGCATATCCTGGTCGCGCACTGGGCAGAAATTCTCGTCTTTCTTGTCGCTCTCGTCACGATCAAGACAGTGCTGATTATCGCTGCGGCCCGGGCCTTCGGATGGTCAACTCCCGGTTCCGTGCAGCTCGGTTTTTTGCTCGCCCAGGGTAGCGAATTTGTTTTTGTGATTATTGCCATGCCGATGGTGCGCGAAGCACTTGGCGAAGGTACAGTAGGTGTGGTGATCACGGGTGTCGCCGCCAGTCTCGCGCTCACCCCGACACTAGCGGCTCTTGGCAACAGCCTGGCTAGGATGCTCAGGCGAAGGTCCTCGGACTCATCGCCGATAGGTGAAACGCTTCCAAGTGTCACTACGGCACCCGTGGTTGTGTTCGGCATGAATGACATCGGCTGTACAGTCGTGGATGCACTTGAGGCAAACAATGTACCCTACGATGCGATCGAGATGGACTACGAACGCTTCCTGGCTGCCAGCGCCGATGGCTACACGGTGGCATTCGGGAACCCGAACGATGTCCGCCTGATGGAAACACTCGCGTACGCGGAGCGAGAGGCAGTAGTCGCCACCACCGTCAGCTACGAAGTTGAGGAGCCATTGATGCCGATTATGCGCGACCGCTATCCGAACCTCACCCGCTTCATTGCCGTGGACACTGACGAGGACAAGGCACGATTCGAGGCAGTCGGGATGCGACCGATCGTGAACCGAAGCATCCCACGGGGGCTTGATCTGGCGGCCGCGGTGTTGCGGTGCCAGCGTGTCGATGAGGCAAAGATCCATGACTGGATGCGGCGCCAACAAGAGCGCACGCTACAGGCCACAGCAGATGTCCCTCCCGTATCCGTGGCGGTTTAATCGACGCCCCGATGGTTGGCTGGTCATTTGTAGCCACTGCATCCGTGAATGAGAGTACTGGGTTCTGCATGACATCGTTCATTGTACGGATGCTCTACGGTAAGATGGTCTGCGGATAATCTGATGAGATTGTCTCTGCTTACATACGGACACGCTGGGTGCAAACTTGGAGAGAGGTGCGTTTTCGATGACCCACGGTACGTGTGGCACCCACTTCTCTCCACTCACTAAGTGTGCTCGGCTTCGTCGATTGGAAGTGTCTGAGTAGGCTAGACTTATGATGGAGTTATCGAATTGTCGATGGACTCCGGCAAGGGTTTCGCACCTCAGACCGTTTCGAGATACTTGTGCACGAAATTGACCGACATGGCGCCCTGGCCAACCGCTGTCGCCACACGCCTGATTACGCCGTGGCGCACGTCACCCGCAGCGAAGATGCCCGGCACACTTGTCTCCAGCAGGAAAGGGTCTCGCCTCAGCTTCCAGTTTTTCGGCCGCCGCCCGTTGCGCATCAGGTCCGGCCCTGTGTAGATGAATCCAGCCTCGTCCAACTCGACGACATCATCAACGATGTCAGTATTGGGGATGGCGCCAATAAAGATGAAGATCGCATCGGCAGGTACAGTTTCTGAGTCACCGCTTTTGTTGTTCTTGATCGTTATCATCTCGAGATGCTCAGTACCATCCACCGCCGCCACTTCGCTGTTTATCCTCAGCGAGATGTTTTCCGTGCCATCGATTTGGTCAATCAGGTATTGGGACATGCTCTTCTGCAGAGAGTCCCCCCGGATCAACATCGTCACCTCGCTTGCGAACCGTGATAGAAACAACGCACCCTGGCCAGCCGAATTGGCACCGCCGATTACAAAGACCGTCCTACCCTTGAAGTAAACGGCTTCGGTGGTCGCTGCCCCGTAATAGACGGATCCTCCGATGAACGGTTCAATACCCGGCACATTGAGCTCACTGACCTTAACACCCGTCGAGATCACCAAGGCGTGACAGCTCAACTCGCTGCCATCGGCCAACATCACAATCCGGTAGGGGTCTTCGACCCGCAGTGCTGTGACTTGCTGGGCGGTCAGGATCTCGGCTCCGAGGCGCTGTGCCTGCATCGTCGCGCGTCGTGCCAGATCTGCCCCACTGATACCCTTCGGAAAACCCAGGTAGTTCTCGATCCGGGCGCTGGAGCCCGCTTGCCCACCTGTCGCCTCCTCCTCGATCACTACCGTCCGGAGTCCCTCGGACGCCCCATAGACTGCGGCCGCCAGCCCGGCAGGACCGGCGCCGATGATAATGAGATCGTAAAAGGGCTGCTGAGCCCGGGTTGTCATACCCACCTTGTCTGCCAGGGCATGGAGATCCGGGTTCACCAAGATGCTGCCATCAGGAAAAAACAGGGTCGGTAACCGAGGCCTCTCTTCAGAACTCGACTCCACGAGCTCTCTCGCCTCCTCATCCCTCTCGATATCCAGCCACTGGTACGGGATCTGGCTGCGGGCGAGAAACTCTTTGACGTTGTGAGAGCTCGCCGACCACTGGGTGCCAGCCACTCGTATTCCGTCATAGGGAACCGGCACACTGGCTAGCCAGTCGCTCAACAGGTCATCCAGTACCGGATAGAGGTGTTCCTCCGGTGGATCCCAGGGCTTCATGAGGTAGTAGTCAAGATCTATAGCGTTGATACTGGCAATTGCCGCATTCGTGTCAGCGTAGGCTGTGAGCAGCACTCTTTTCGTTTCCGGATAGAGTTTCATGGTTTCTTCCAGAAACTTAACTCCACTCATCTTAGGCATTCGCTGGTCTGCCAGGAACAACGCGATCGAATCATTCCTTCGCTTAAATTCCTGTACCGCCTCCAATGCCTCGCTACCCGAGCTAGCCTTCACGATACGATAGTCGCTCTGATAGTGTGCCCGTAAATCCCGTGCAATCGCGTTGAGAACGTGCGGCTCATCGTCGATTGTCATGATGATTGGTTTAGCCATTTCCTTATCTCCTTCATGTCTCAGTTCATTCAGTGGTATCGAAATCCATCGGAAGCCGAACAGAAAAGCAGGTACTGCCAGGCTTTGATGTCACTGAAATCTGGCCCTGGTGTTTCTGCACGACGAGGTTGCGGCTGATATTCATCCCCAAACCCGTGCCTGCCCCCGGCCCCTTGGTTGTGAAGAAGGGATCGAATATCTTCGATTGAATCTCCTCGGGTATTCCCGGACCATCGTCCTCGATCTCGACCACGACCCATCGGTCCTTCTGGTATACCCGGACGATCAGGATACCCTCGCCGTTCATGGCATCGATGGCGTTGTCGATAATGTTCGTCCACACCTGGTTTAACTCGCTCGCGTACGTCTGAATGAGTGGGAGGTCATCGGCGTACTCGCGGACCACGGTGACGCCCCCCTTCAGCTTGTTGTGAAGAATAATTAGCGTATTGTCGAGACCTTCGCGAACATCTACCAACTGAACTGGCGCCTGATCCATGTATGTGTAGGTCTTGAGCGCCTTGACGAGCTCGACGATGCGACTGGTCCCAAGATCGATCTCGGCGACCAGACTGTAGATTGTGAACTTGAAGCTTAACCAGTCGATGACAACAGTGAACAGGGGGTTGGGGAAGGTCTGTGCCAGCTCCTCAAGGTCGTCTGGTTCGTATCCGAAGCTGACCAGAGCTGGCGCCAATTCACCCATGGTATCGATTTCTTGTTTCTGCAGCCATTTTTCGAGGGCGGATTCTCGATCGCTGCGGGTTAGGGCATTAAGCTCCATAGGTTGTCGAGCGCGTTGTTTGGCAATCTCATCGAGCTGTAACACCTTCTCAATCTGCTTTATATCGAAATTTGCCTGACCCATTCGCATCTGGACGCCCTGCCATTTCGAGAACTCCGACTGCAGCTGCGCCGCTCCGCGCTGAGCAGCTGCAGCAGGGTTGTTCAACTCATGAGCCATGCCGGCGCTGAGCTTGCCCAACGAGGCCATCTTTTCCTGGATGATGAGCTGGTTGTGCATCTCGTTGAGTTGGTTTAGGGTTTCTTCCAGCACCGCATTCTTTTTCTTCATTTCCTCCGTTTTTTCACGCAACGCCTGCTCGCTCTGTCGAAGCGTTTCCTCTGCACGCTTGCGCTCACCGATGTCACGGATGATGCCGGTGTAATACCGTTCCTCACGGACCGTCCAGGTCGAGAGTGAAAGCTCGATCGGCACCTCTTCGCCGCTCTTCATCCGCGCTGCCAGCTCTACCGTGGTACCTATCACATGGCCTTCTCCGGTTTTCGTAAATCGTGCCATGCCGTTACGATGCGCATCGTGGAATCGCTCTGGAATGATCAGTTCGAGACGCTGACCGAGCGCTTCCGCTTCCGTGTAGCCGAGGATATTGGTGGCAGCCTTGTTCCAACTGATGATTTCACCCACGTGGTCGGCCGAGATGATCGCGTCTATAGCCGACTCAGTGACCGATCGAAACTTCTGCTCGGCCTGTTTTCGTTCACTTATGTCACGAATGATCCCCGTGTAATAACGCACATCATCCAGAAACCACGTCGCCAATGACAGCTCGACTGGAAACTCGGCGCCATCCTTGCGTATTGCAGCGAGCTCAACAGTCTTGCCGATAGCATGGATTGGACCTCCTGAGCTCACCCTCCGAATCCCCTCATCATGGCTTTTGCGAAAGCGCTCGGGGATGATCAGCTCGATGTATTCGTTGAGCACCTCTGATTCGGTGTATCCGAACAGCGCCGTCGCCGCGCTGTTCCAGGAACGGATTTTTCCCTCGGCGTCAGCGGAGATGATCGCGTCGATCGCTGACTCCATGACCGATCGGAACTTCGCTTCCGACTCGCGAAGGGCCATCCGCACCTTCGAGACAGTGACCTGGCGCTCGATCCGCGCAAGGACCTCCCGCACATCAAACGGCTTAAGGATCAGGTCGTCCCCCGACTCGAGTCCCTTCACCCGGGTCTCGGTGTCGTCGAGAGCCGTCATGAAAATCACCGGAATGTCCCGTGCGTGCGGGTTCTGCTTCAACTCGTCGAGAAGATTGAAAGGATTGGTGCCCTGCAGATGGGCATCCAACAGAACGAGGTCGGGTTCAGCTGCGACTATGGCTTTGGAGGCATCCTTGTTGCTTGTATTCTTCTCGACAACGTAACCATCACCCTCCAGGAGCTCTTGCAGCTCATCGGCACTGGTTGCATCATCGTCGACGATAAAGACAAGTCCACGGTCGGACAAAGCTGATCTCCCTCACGTATTTTATTCCAAAGTGTTGACAAGGTTGCCACTCAGTCCATCAAAGGTATGATGTCACACCTTGCCTTGCCCTGTCCTCCTCAGCGATGATGCCCTACTTGTCACGGTGAAGTGGGTAAAGCGAAGCCGATGGGCAGGACTTTACTTTTATCAGATGCTGCGCCATGCCCCTTTCTCACTCCTCTTTTTCCCGGAAGTCTTAGCGCCTGATGTCAAAAGAATAGTTCATAAATACGAAATATCAAGTCTCATTTCTATCATGACACTCAGGAAATGATGTTCACTGTTTTTTTGAAATCCCCACTTGTTGCAGTGCTTCAAGGCAAACCATATTCAATAAATGATGAGCTGTGCCTGACTGTCGAACAGATTATTCCAACGCAAGACGTTGAGGAGTACATGAGAGGGATGACTGAAAACGCTCTGGGTAACATTAATTTGCAGACTGAGACAAAATAGCAGCAATCCGTGATGAGGCAATTCTGGTCAGAATTACTGCAAATCATGAATAGCAAATCTTCTTGATGCATCATTGTTTATTCTCACTTACTGCATGGGACCAATGGGGATCGTTTCGACCAGGGTCGCCTATCCTGGCTGCAAAGGCATCAGCGACGAGTAAATCGATGACACTGCCAGTCAGTGAATTGAGAAAAGCCAACAAGTCAGCCTTTTCGGTTTCAGTGAGTCCAAGTGGATGAATAAGGGGGCTGAGGTTCTCGTTCGGGATGCCTCCCTGGTCATAATAATCTACTACCTCGGTTAATGTCGCTAGTGAACCATTGTGCATATAGGGTGCCGTCAATGCGATATTGCGCAACGTTGGTGTCCGATATTTCCAGCGATCGGAGGGATTTTGGGTGACTTCGTAGAGACCTACATCACTCGGTGGTGGCTCGCCCACGGCATCAATGACAGATCGTTCAACCTCCAGGTAGGTACCGGGTGAGACCAGGACAGGGCGCGTAGACTCGTCATTACCCATGGACTGGCGGTAACCAATTCCAGTGTTGTGCAGATTCTGGTCGGTGAAGAGGGCGAAGTCATTCCCGATGCTATGGCAGGCTGCACAGCCCGCTTTGCCGCTAAATAGATCAAACCCGCGCTTGGTACTCTTGGGTACTGCCACTGACCGATCTCCGAAGAACCACCGGTCGAATGGGGAGTCAGCAGCCAATAGCGTGCGTTCGTAGCTTGCAAGTGCCCTCCCGAGTGTCTCCATCGTCGGACCGCGGGCGAATACAGCCTCAAACTGCCCCTTGTAGTCAGGCAATTGTTTGAGTTTTTCCAGGAGAGTGCCAATGGAGAGGTTGCCCATTTCGTTGTGTGCAAGTAATGGCGACCAGACTTGTTGTTCCAACGTGCTTTCCCGACCATCGTGAAAGAGCCGTTCCATATAGGCCACGTTGAATAGGGTGGGTGAGTTACGCCGCACGGTTCGACCTTCAATACCCACTGCAGTTGACATCTCGTTGCTGGTGAAGCCCTGCTCAGGAATATGGCACATAGCGCATGAAAAGGTATTGTTCAGCGACAGGCGGCGATCGAAGAAAAGTTTTCGTCCTAGTTCAATCTTGCCAGTGGTCAGTGGATTCTCGTGTGGAATCGGCACAGCAGGCAATCCAAGTGGTGGATCGTTCACCAGCTTCAGCAAATCGGCTGGTTTGCCCTTACGAGTTTCCAGGCTTTGTGACCGGGTCTTATAGGCCTGTGTTTCATAACCCCTTTTAAAATCACCTGCGCCTGAGAGATGGCTGACACTGCTATTGATGCGGATCTCGGAGACTGTGGGCTGTGCTTCTTCCAGCAGAATGGTATGCACGTCACTCAGCACGAGATCCTGGTGCAGGAAAGAGGCGCTATAGATATTGCGGATACGTTGATGTTGATCGATTAGAACAACCCGAAGGACGTGGGAGAATGCACCGCTCTGCTCACCATCGGGACCGAATTCAGGTTGCACTGCTTGATCGTAGGCTTTGAGTATAGGGGCCAGTTCCGTGGCTGAAGCTGTCGTCAGGAACTGCCACATATCCGTTGTTTCAGAACCAACGACACCGTTCTCGTAGAGGCGCAAGCGGTTTGGAGTATCTCTCCCTGGATCAAAGCTCAGGCTTAGCAAACGCAGCTTTCCCCTAAGCAGTGGGTCAGTTTGCATGGTCTTAAATAGGCTGTGCATGACTGAAGTTGCCAGCGGGCAACCGTTGATATCACTGCAAGAGCTGTAGATGAAGGCAAGCAGGACAACGTGGCCTTCGAAGAGATCATGAAGATGGCGAGGGTTTCCTTCGCTATCGAGAACCACACCATCTGCAGCAAATGCAAGTGGCGGCAACTGATAGCTACCAGGCTCCGGCGCTGTGTAGTCCAGTTCACCCCAGCCCGGGGCCAGGAGCTGGACCTCGGGCTGGGGTACTGGATTGATTGCGGGTAGCGGGGCACCAGCGAAGGATGTACTGCAGGCAAACCACCCCGCCGCCAGTCTGCAACCGGTAAGTGTTATGGTCTGGCCCGGAAACGAAAACGATCTATACCAATTCACTGCAGACGAGCATGTTTGTTTAGCGGATTAGACGGCTTCTGTGAGTAGAGTGAATAAGCACCAAAACGCATTTGGTGGGGTCGTCCCAGTTTCTCCTTATTGAAATCGATGCTGAATTTCTGTACCAGCTCCTTGCCATCCCACTCGTAGGCCTTGAAATACTGCTCATTATCTTCACCCTTCTTGTCCCAGTTGGCCAGCAAAGAGCTAGTAAAGTACTGGCGCTTGCCGTCCCAGCTGCCTGAAACCATGTTGACCTGCTTACCGATAACAGTTTCATAGACCTGCTTTGGATTTTCCGGGTCGCTGAGATCAAAATAGCGCGTCTTGCCATCCATGAAGGTGTTCACAAAGAACCCTGAATCATCCGACCGGATGGAAAAATCGACCGGCAGCGGTATCTTAGAGGGGTCTCCTATGTCGGCAATTGCCTTGGCCTGCCATTCACCTGATTCGTCTTCGTAGATCATCCAGACCTTCGAGGTCAGTGCTGTGGTGGTCAAACACCAGTTATGGTTAGGCTGCCATGCACAACGAATCTCCAATGGAGCACCGGGGACATCCAGTACTTTTTTCGGCTTGCGAGTGTGCAGGTCCCAGACCACAACAGTATTGCCAAAATGCTTCATGGCCTCCTCGTCCTTGAGCATTTTTCCGAAGTCCATCATGTAGTTGGACCAGCCGGTAAAGGATGAAGTAACCATCACATTGCGTCGCGGCAAGGCACGGACATCGTAACCATACCCGTCAGCGTACTTCCCACCTTTCTTGGCGCCATTGAGATTCTCATCCGTCGGCATCCAATGAGTGGCTACATAATCACCGCTGTTAGTATATTCGACCAATGCCGTGCGGCCGCCATGATCCCTGTTGTTAGAGAGGCCAGTAATCATCATCCGACCGGGCAACGCATAGGTCGTGTGCGGACCTACAACACCATCGCTCCTGGCGACAAAATCGGTAATCACCTTGTGCAGTCGCGGCTTTGCAGGATCGCTGTGTACATCGAAGATAAAGAGTTTGCTGGTATCCAGGCCACCTGCCCAGAGGAAGCGACGATCGTCGGTGAAACCTGAGTGATGCGCCTCGTTCCGCCCGCCGACAGACAGCGTATTGATGATTTTTCCGTACTTCGGTGAATCGGGATTGACGTCAATTGTTACCAGTTTATCCTGTCCGTCGCCCATCCCCTCCACGCCGAGTGTCCAGACATAGACAAAATCCTCCTGTCCTGTGATCTTGGCCATGTAAGGGGACATGCAGGTCTCGTCCGCCTTAATCGCCGGGGCCTGCAAGAAGAGTATCAGGCTGGCCAATGTCACAATGCCTGTAGTGGCCAAGCGGTGTAACGTTGTTTGGCTTCGATTCATGGCTCAATCTCCTATGCGTTGGAAGAAGGGCAATTCGTCACCCTTACTACATATATAGACAATAAAAATAAGAAATGCAAATCTAAATAAGGATCGATTATATTGTTCTATTTTGGATTGCTCAGATAATCAATGCTGCGGTCATGTGTGTTTCTAAAATAGATGTACTGTTCAGTCAGCCTGAAGGCTATCGGCTAGATAATGTGAATGACCACAGTGGAGCAACTGCCGCCATCCGCATCGGTGATGACATCGAGGTGACGGTCTTGGCCGTCACTGGCAACCAGGTCAGGATCGGAATCGATGCACCCCAAGAGGTTCCCGTGCATCGGGAGGAGATGTTTCAGAGGATCAGGGAGGAACTGCCTAAACAGAAAGCACCTCAACATCCGAAGCGGCTGCTTCCTGAATCACGGCATCCTTTGTTGGCTGAAACTCCTGCGTGGTGCTCCTGCTGGATGTGTGGCAATCCACGGAAGTATTTAGGTGAGTTGACGATTTTTGAGATGAGACATGTCCAATAAACTCGCAAAAGCAGAACGCTCCAAGGTCAAGGATGCACGGCAGATCCCTGCCCCTGATGCTCGCACGAGACGGCGCAGCAACCCTCGCAACAAAAAAGAGTGAGTCTGGGCTGTTGAGATGCAAGGGCGCGAGTTCAAACGAGTCAAGGGCGGCTGGATCATGACCGGTGAGCCGGATCGTATCTATCTTCCCTGGGGCAAGTATCGAACGAAAGAAATCGCACAGGAAGTTGTGGATCTCCAGAACAGGAAGTACGGTGGAAACGATTTCAGGATCAGGCCGTTAAGTATGAATCGAAAAACCGCTGAACTGATCGACAAGACCAATCCCGAATGGACGGATGAGATGTTCGAGAGAGCCACTTCTCTCGATGATTCCGATCTGCCGGATGAGTTCAAAACAGAAACACAACATGACCTGCGCGGAACGCAGACACCACCACCAACGCCTGAAGCATAAACGCCTCGGGCGTGTACCATCCAAGTGTCGGCATTCTTTGTTAGCTGAAACACCGGCGCGGCGCTGCTGCTGGTTTAGTAGGATGCGGTCAAAGTGAGATGACGTATGCGGATGCAAATTATCCTAAACCTTCCGAGGGTTCCGGACGTTCGCTGGTCACACCCGCAGGCGTTCGCCATGTATGTTCGGAACGATGCCTGAAGAAGGCTCGCCGAGGTTCACTTCTCTCGAACCGGGAATGCGAACACACCGAAACGCAGCGACGCAAAGTTCTGTTGCACCAAGTGTAGGGTTGCTGCAGCGAGGGCGAGGAAGAAGGCCAAGGCGGTGTAACTCTTCCAAGTTTGGAAATCATCGGGAGAAAGAAATGAACAGAGCAACACGAACTGAACCATCCTTCGGCGCCGTGCCGGATGACAGGCCCGAGGTGAAACTGGCCTGTGCCTACCCTACATTCACCACCATCGGAGGTGACTACGGCAGGGGGAGGCTATTGAGCATTGACGACATCCTCAACACGGGAGAGGTCGAGCGGATCAGGACGAGCACAAAGTGGCGGCTCCGCTGGCAACCTGTAAAACCCAGCCTGCTGGCCTACTTCGGCTGGCCCCTGCTGCTCGGCTTCATCGGCATGGCTATTGCTCCCGTCCTGCTCGGCTTTGTCGGACTAGCCATTGGCGTTCTCATTGCGATAAACCGCCCGGTCTTTCACTTGGCAACGGTTCACTTCAAGGACGGGTCGAGGATGAAGGTGGCGGGTACACGCAAGGAACAGGAGGCGCTGTTGGGGGTGTGATGCCACAGCGTCGTTGTTCAACGGATTGAACAACCTGCTGTATAGAACCACAGTGGTTCCAGGGAACGGGTGATGCACACACGGTCAGGTCATGGTGGTACACTGACGGCTGAGGTGAACTCTGGCTATAAAGCACTCTGCTCTCCACCTCTCCCTCCACCTCAAATGGAATGAATATTGTTTTTTTATAGTAATAACAAAGAGATAATTCAATGCAAAAATTACCCACACTGAAACTGGGAAAAGATCAGGAACGACGTCTGCTGACTGGCCATGCCTGGATCTACAGCAACGAGGTCGACACTAAAGAGACCCCCCTAAAAGCATTCTCCGCTGGTGAACAGGTGGCTGTCGTCAGCCAGCGCGGCAAGTGGATCGGCAACGCCTACGTCAATCCCCATGCGCTCATCTGTGCGCGTATAGTCAGCACGGATATCAGCAAAATGCTCGATGAGAAGCTGCTGACAGAGCGTATCAACCAGGCGCTGCAGCTGCGTCAGCGCCTTTATGAGAATAACTTCTACCGCCTCATCTATGGCGAGAGCGACTTCCTGCCAGGGCTGGTCATCGATCGCTACGGAGACTACCTGGTGGTGCAGATCACGACGGCCGGCATGGAAGCAGTACGCAGCCAGATTATCTCCGCCCTCGAAAAGCTGCTCTCACCACAGGGCATCCTGCTGCGCAATGACACGCCCATGCGGGCTATGGAGGGACTCGACTCCTCCGTGACGGTTGTCAGTGGAGAGATCCCACCGCTGGTGCAGTTGAGCGAAGGCGAATCGAGCTTTGAAGTGTCGCTGCTTGAAGGGCAAAAGACTGGCTGGTTCTTCGACCAGGCTGCCAATCGAAATGATATGCAGCGCTATATTCGCGAGGGCGACAGCGTACTGGATATCTGCAGCTACGTCGGCGCCTGGGGCATACGCGCCGCACGTGCCGGTGCCAAGGAGGTTATCTGCGTCGATAGCTCCAATGCTGCACTTGAGCAAGTCAAACGCAATGCCGAAATGAATGGTGTGCAAGAGCAAGTTCGCACCATGAAAAACGACGCCTTCGAGCGACTCAAAAAGTTCGCCAAACGCCAGCGTCAGTTTGACATGGTCATCCTCGATCCACCCGCCTTCATCAAGCGCAAAAAAGATCTCAAGGAGGGCATGCAGGCCTATCACAGGATCAACGCCCTGGGACTCGAGGTGTTGAAGCCGGGCGGCATCCTGATCACTTCGTCATGCTCGTTTCACATGGCGCAGTCACAGTTGTTGAATGTGGTGCGAGAGGCAGGGACTCGACAGAAGGCTAGTTTACGCATATTAGAATTCGGTGGTCAATCACCAGATCATCCAGTCCATCCAGCGATTTCAGAGAGCAATTATCTGAAGACGATTTTTGCGTATAAACAGTAGAGGTTGCCCAGAGGGCTGCGACTTGTGAAAAACCGAGTAAAACGCGCCCATTTTTGGACGCCTCCTAAAGCCTGAAAAACAGCAACAATACCGGACAGCTACTGTGAAGCAGACTCTCTTTTCATCTCTCAGGCTGAAGCCCAAACTGCTACAAAATCTCTCTTCTCTCGGATACGAGGCGATGACCTCCATACAGGTGCAAAGTCTGCCCCACATTCTGGCTGGAAAAGATGTCATTGCCCAGGGGAAAACCGGGTCGGGAAAAACCGCTGCGTTCACTGTGGGCATGCTGGAAAAGCTCAATGTAAAATTTTTTCGCGTGCAATCGTTGGTTCTATGTCCTACCAGGGAACTCGCAGATCAGGTAGCAAAAGAGATTCGTAAACTGGCTCGGACCACCCAAAACATCAAAGTGTTAACACTCTGCGGTGGTATGCCCTTCGGCCCTCAGGCTGGTTCACTGGAACATGGCGCCCACATTATCGTCGGAACGCCAGGGCGCATCGAGGACCACTTGCGCAGGGGTACGCTGATGTTGAATAATGTGAGTACACTGGTGCTTGATGAAGCCGACCGCATGCTGGAGATGGGATTTCAGGACGCGCTTGATGCCATCATTGATCAGATCCCTGCTCAGCGCCAAACCCTGTTATTCAGTGCGACCTACCCGCAACGAATTCAATCCGTCGCCAGACGTATCATGATCAAGCCGGTGATGGTGCAAGTGGCTTCCACCCATGACAACACCACTATTCAGCAGCATTTCTACAGGGTTAACGACAATAAGCAACGCTTGACTGCACTTCGTCTGCTGCTGTTGCAATATCAAGCAGAATCCACTCTGGTGTTTTGCAATACCAAGCGAGAAACTCAGGAGGTAGCTGACGAGCTGCATCATTATGGTTTTACTGCGCTCGCGTTGCATGGTGATCTTGAGCAAAGAGATCGCGATGAAACGCTGGTGCGATTTGCCAATAAAAGCGCTTCCATTCTTGTTGCCACCGACGTGGCTGCCCGCGGCCTGGACATCGAGGCCATCGATACCGTTATCAATTACCATATTCCTCACGATGCTGAAATATATGTTCATCGTATTGGCCGTACAGGGCGAGCAGGCAGCAAGGGGGTTGCCTGCTCTTTGTATAGTGACAACGAGAGATATAAGGTCGCCTTGCTGGATGCTAATGTAGATCCGATTATCGATAGCGAGCCTTTGCCGCCACTCAGCCTGTTAGACAAACAAGTAATGCAGGCATCGATGGCAACTCTGCAAATTGACGGTGGGAAAAAACAAAAAGTGCGGCCCGGGGATATTCTGGGTGCGTTGACTGGAAAAAATGGCATTGCCGGAAAACAGGTCGGTAAAATTCATATTTCTGATAACCGGGCTTATGTGGCCGTCAGCCGTGAGGCTGTCAACTCCGCACTTAAAAAAATAGCTGACGGGAAGTTAAAGGGGCGCTCGTTTCGAGTCAGGCTGATTCGTGACTAAGGATGTGTCCAAAAATAACTTGCCGATTCTGCTTGCCGTAAAAGGGAACATTGGCAAACAATCATCTGACTCAATTGTCAGCGACCCTTTATCCCCAATTACCCACCGATGATTGCTTTCTCCTTTAAAAAGGCAATCACTTGATCCGCAAGTATATCGGGTGTTTTTTCCGCTGCTAACAGCACCAGTTCCGGTGCTTTTGGCGATTCATAGGGATCATCAATGCCGGTAAACCCTTTTATTTCTCCTGCACGGTCAACACATCATGCTGGATATCAAAGCTCAGCGGCCCACGCCAGGCGCGGTATTTTGTATCGATGCCATGTGAGCGCTTCCACTTGCTCACACTCTCTCGGCGTAGGAACGGTCCTATTAGTCCCCTCTCCCGATGGAGAGGGTTGGGGTGGGGCTATTTCGCTGCCCTGGAGGCCTTTTTACGATCATTCTCGGTGAGATTGCGCTTGCGGATACGGATCGATTCAGGCGTCAGTTCGACCAGCTCGTCATCCTCGATTGCTTCCAGCGCCTGCTCCAGACTCATCCTGATCGGCGGCGTCAGCACGATATGCTCATCCGTACCGGAGGCGCGCACATTGGTCAGCTGTTTACCCTTCAGCGGGTTGACGGTAAGATCGTTGTTGCGCGAGTGCAGGCCGATCACCTGCCCCTCGTAGACATCTTCATTAGCGCCGATAAAGAGCTTGCCGCGCTCCTGCAGATTAAACAGAGCAAAGCCAAGCGCCTTGCCGGTGCCGTTGGAGATCAGGGCGCCGTTGCCACGCGGTGCAATGCCACCTTTGTGGGCTTCGCCATAGTGCTCGAAGACATGGTAGATGAGGCCTGTGCCTGAAGTGGCGGTCATGAACTCGGTCTGAAATCCGATCAGGCCGCGCGAGGGAATGATATAGTCAAGGCGCACCCGCCCCGCTACATCCGGCAGCATATCCTTGAGTTGACCGCGACGTTTTCCAAGCGCTTCCATGATGCCTCCCTGATGCGCCTCCTCGACATCGACGGTAAGGCTTTCATAGGGCTCGCACAACTCTCCCTCGATCTCCCGGAATATGACTTCCGGACGTGAGACTGCAAGCTCATAGCCTTCGCGCCGCATGGTTTCCAGCAGGATGGAGAGATGCAGCTCACCACGACCGGAGACCTGGAATTTTTCCGGTTGGTCGCCTGGTTCAACGCGCAGCGCCACATTGTGAATCAACTCTGTATCGAGGCGCTCCTTGATCTGACGGGAGGTCAAATATTTGCCCTCCTTGCCGGCGAATGGCGAAGTATTGACCTGAAAGGTCATGGTGACTGTGGGCTCGTCGACACTCAGCGCCACCAGCGCTTCGAGACTCTCCGGGTCACAGATTGTATCGGAGACGTGCGGCGCCTCGATGCCGGTCACGGCAACGATATCACCGGCAGATGCAGATTCGACTTCGACACGCTCAAGCCCCATGAAACCGAATACCTGGCTAATCTTGGCGCGGCTCTTGTCGCCTTCACGGCTGAGGATGGTCACCTGCTGGTTACGCGATAGAGTTCCCCTGGCAATTCTTCCGATGGCAATGGCGCCTGTGTAGCTGTTATATCCCAGTGAACTGACCTGCATCTGCAGGGTGCCGTCAGGATCGACGTCGGGAACAGGACAATGCTCGATGATTGCTTCGAACAGAGGCGTCATGTCACCTTCGCGCACTGAGTCTTGCGTTGATGCATAACCATTGATTGCCGAAGCATAGATAATCGGAAAATCAAGCTGCTCATCGGTGGCGCCAAGACGGTCAAACAGCTCGAAAGTCTGGTCAACGACCCAGTCAGGACGTGCGCCGTCGCGGTCAATTTTATTGATAACGACGATAGGCTTGAGACCATGCGCGAAGG
Organism: Chromatiales bacterium; assembly: GCA_030145485.1. GTDB lineage: Bacteria > Pseudomonadota > Gammaproteobacteria > Chromatiales > Chromatiaceae > Sva-25. Next base: position 1,849 of record JAQYVP010000258.1, on the reverse strand, counting down.
CTTTTTGTGTGACGAAGCGAGTCTGCGGCATCGGCCCTTCGACAGCATCGACCAGCAGCAAAACCGAATCCACCATCGACAGTACGCGTTCAACCTCTCCACCGAAATCGGCATGTCCGGGGGTATCGACAATATTGATGCGGTAGTCGTTCCAGTTAAGTGCTGTATTTTTAGAGAGAATGGTAATGCCACGCTCTTTCTCGAGCTCATTGGAGTCCATGACGCGTTCGACTTCACCAAAGCGTTCGCCGAGGGTACCCGACTGTTGCAGCAGTTCATCCACCAAAGTGGTTTTACCATGGTCGACATGAGCAATGATGGCGATATTGCGTAATTTGTAAATCACAGGGGACACTCGATGATAGAGAGAGAATAAGGTGGCGGATTATACCGGAGATGTGAGTATGAGTTGACGCTAATATTGCCGGAAGAAAATATCAATTACTTACGGCAACTTGTTGTGAGTTTGTGTTTAGATATTTCGTCATATGATTGAGAACAGAAGTGCCGTATGAGTTCTCCACAGAAGCTGTGGATAACTCTGTGAAAAGTATTTGAAAAATCACACGCCAGCCGGTAGTTTATTACTGCCCCGTTACATTGTCTAAATTTTACACAATACAGATAATCCTTTTATATCAATATATTATGACTCTTTATTGATGCTGAAAACAAGGCGAGGCGGACTCTACCAATAAAAAACGGCTGGCGATTCCATGCTGTGTAAAAGTCAAGACATTAATCAATATATTTTTATGGAATTTCATTGCGGCAATCCAGGATAAGCCGTTGTCCGGATGCGTCAGAAGATTGTTCTGGAGATGATCGTCATGAAGCAGAGCAGCGTAAAAACTGCCATGTGGCGGAGAGTTGCAGAAAATGCGTTGCTATGCCGGAGTGGAGCCTGACATATCCCATGAGAAGGTACAGTCGACTTCGCACAATACCTGAACGAGACCACTCTCCCCCTGCTCCAGGATCATCGACAAGGGAGTCTGGCGTCCAAAGCGGCGCTGGGGTTGCCTGATCCAGCGTTCCGACATTTTAGGGTTTCTTGGATAAGTCGTGCGTAATGCATCCTTGATACGCAGCAGATACATGGCCCGGCGCAACACCACCGGATCATTGGGCAGCAGCGCATGACCGTCACGATATTTATTGAACATACGCGCCCTGGCATTTGACGGTAAAGCCAGCAGCTGCTGCATCTCGGACGTTTGCAGACGCCACGAGTCGAGCAAGGCAACGACTGCACGGGTAATCTGCTTGAGTGCGGTCAATTGAGTCTCGGTGAGTTCACTATCTGTTGCCATGGGAAAGCCTGCTTACTGTAAAAAGATGACCGAAGTAATAACCTATAAAATTACTATGTAATAGTACCACAACCATTTTCTTAGCCTGGATCTGAAAATCATCATAGCAATTCTCAACGTACCAAACGTACCAATAGAGTGCTGATACCTTAAAAAAAAGACTTTTACCACGAAGAGCACGAAGGCATTTTTGAAACTAGTACAACGATGCATAAATAACTATCACCAGAGGGAGTGGTATCACCGGTGTTTTTGTAGGATGTGGTGAGGTACGAACCGCATCTGTCGCGCGATTGATGCGGTTCGCTACCGCTCACCACATCCTACGGGATGATTTCTACTGATAGATAATTAAGCATTGCCGTACGAATTGATTCTTCGTGATCTTCGTGTGCTTCGTGGTGAGTATCTCTCTACATTGAAAATGCTGGAATCATCACAAAGAGCCTGACGATCAATGGAATATTTTTTGCCACCAGCGGCGTCTCTTGTTGGGCGGCTGAGTCGCCTGGGGAAGGTCGACAGGCGGGAGGCGG
>JAQYVP010000165.1 GCA_030145485.1 Chromatiales bacterium | reverse complement strand
CAGGTCTGGTCTGACGACGACGGCAGTGCGAAAGAGGTCATCAGCTGGTCAGGCGCTTGCGTAGATGACAAAGCTATCGGCGTGGGCTCCCTTGTTGCGAATGATAAGGATGGCCTGGCAGTCGTCTTCAATGGTGAGATGAAAGCCGGAAAAATGGATGGCTGGGGGTCGATCAAGTTCCGGAACGATGATACCGGCGACTATGACCGCTATATCGGCAATTTTGAGAACAGCACCCCCATGGGAAACGGGATTTATGATTCCAGCGAGGGTTGGCGTCTGGAGGGCTATTTTGACGGCGCTTTTGACTCTGGCGACGGCACGCTCTACATGGACAAGGATGAGGCTGTGATCAAGGGTGAGTTCAAAGACGGCAAACTAGTTGACGATGCCTTGATCTATTACGAAACCAAGGAGGGCGAGACCTATTTCGGTGAGATCGCAAACAGCGCCAGGGACGGGTTTGGCACCCTGGTGCATGCCAATGACGATACTTATGTGGGTGAGTTTGAAGAAGGCGTCGCGTCCGGCAGCGGATACTATGAATATGCAAATGGCGCCCTTGTGATCGGTCAGTTTGCAAAAGGCTCGCCCAATGGGGCCGCAACTGTCATCGCTGTGAATGGCGACTCCTACCAAGGGATTTTCAAGGATGGCAAGGCTGATGGACTGGTGCTGGTGACCAAAGAAGACGGCAGTCAGTCGGTTGAAACCTGGGTAGACGGGGAGAAGCAAAAATGATGATGCAGAGAATTCAACTGAGGCGCACTATTATTGCCGCGCTAATTTCAACCGTAATCATCGTTGTTTCGATCACTGACGCACATGCCGGCAGAGCCTTGAGAAAAGGCATCCAGGGTGCAGCAGTCGGCGCACTGGTCGGCGCGGTCGCCAACGGCAGCGATGGTGCTGCCACGGGTGCGGCGATCGGTGGCGCTATTGGTGTGATATCAGGTGCTAGCGACAACAGGCGTCATTACAAGCGACATAAACACCATCGAAAGGGAACGAAGCGGCATCGTAAGAGAATCAAGAGGCATAAAAAACGCGCCAAGCGCAAGCGCAGATAAATTTGATGCCAATTCCATTTGTCTACGGTAGTTCAGACTTGATCTGACAGTAACCGTTTTTCACGGCTTGTCTGTCAGATCAATATCACTCCACAAGCTTATCTTACTATTACCCATTCAATGTTGCTGTTTCGTTGACTGAAATGGCTGCAGAGGGTGTATCAACCTAATGATGTGAATGACCGGATTGGAGCAATGGTGGTCATTCGAACATGCCATGGATTCACTTCTGTTTGCTTGTAATAGCGTCAGCTAAACACTCGCCATTGAGCATGATTCCCCTATATGAGATCTATCTATCCATAGCGAAGTGGCCGTATTTTTGCGGGAAGGACGCATTAGTGAGCTATTCTGGCGTTTCAAACCGCCACATCGCCACATTCGATATCTATCAATGGGTTAGGAGTTTTTTAAACCGCCACACTATTTTTCTTGTGGCGCTTTCAAATAGGGCTGCAAACCTTGCCCTGTATGGGTTGTGGCGATGTGGCGGTTTGTTGAGGGGATATTGAGAGATAGCGGGTAAAAGCATCGTTGAAACTGGATAATTTGTAGCCTTTCGGCGTGTAGTGATCACTCATTCGGATCGTTCCGGGAGTGATGTGATAGGGCTTCAGCACGCCTGCATTGTCGGTATCATGCTCTGCTGACGCATTGAATGTCAGGTAGGCACTGCTGATTTTCTCAGGCCAGTCGTCTCCAGCAATAGCCGCCATGGCGAATAGTGGCGTCCAGTTATCCTGTGCTCTGTCATTGCAACATGCCGGTGCCTGTAGGGATGTGTTTTTCAGCCTGGGTGCGTTATCCTCGGCCCATCGCAGACAACGCCGTCTGATTGCTACCTGTTGCTCGTAGTATTCAGCGGGCAACTTGCGTGATTTCTCGCCCGGCAACTTACGCCGCATCTCAATATGGATGGATCTGTCATGCAGGGTGTCGCGTTGTTCACCGATCCCGGAGATGACTTGAGGGGCACCATACGCTAAACTTGACCAGCTTGAAGCCATCGTCCTGTTTTTCAGTGCGGATAACGACTGCTGTGCGCCTGGTATGACCCGCATTGATGACACCGTTGAGTTCGTCATTGTTCTTTGCGAATGTGTCCGCTTCGTCAATCAAGAGGGTAGGGGACCACTCCTCGATGCTGCGAAACACGGCAGACGGGATGATGTTGGACGTCAGCAGCGCACGATAGACAATGCCCTCCATGGTTTCCAGTAGCGTTGACTTGCCACAGCGCTTCTCTGGTGAAGAAATCAGCAGCTTGGGCCATACTCGCCAGGCATCCATGCAGAAAGAACCCAGTGCCCAAACAGACAAGGCGGCAATCGCACCTGTGGGTAGAATGACGTGCCTGCTGATTGTTCGTGCGATGTTATTGAGCAATGCTGCGCCGTCAACCGGATCATCCCATGGTGGGATCTCTTCGACTACTTCAGCGGATGCCTCTTCGGCAATACTGCTACGCAGCTTGGCAACCTCCTTATCCAACGTTACTGCACGTACGCCCAGACGCCTGGCCGCAGCGTCGCGTTGCTGGTCATACTAGAGTGGTGTGAATCCGGCAAGGAGGGTGACCTGCTGCTGTAGATCGATGCCGGGATTGTTATGATCATCATCCAGCCATGCATTCGGATCCTCTTTATCTAATTGCATAGCGTCCCCTCAGTGCCTTTGTCAGTCGCTTTGCAGCCAGGAGCTCACGTTCCCATGTCGCGTCAGGTTGCGGAGAAACAGGCGGCGCTCCCCCATCTTGACGATGGCGTGATCCAGGCCATTGCGGTCACGGCGGCGCAGCATCCAGGTAAATTGCTTTTGATTGAAGAGGTGCGGGTATTCATCGGCAACCAGGGCGACTGGTATCAGATCGGAAGGGTCAATGACATTTTGAGTTTGCATAAAAAAGGCCCCACAGGATTGTGATGTGAGACCTAATGTTGCACAGTCTCGAGTCTGTCACACTCTCTGTCACAGGCTGTTTTTATGACAGACTGTAAGCTGTTATTTTTCTATGGGATATAAATTATCTCTGTCATAACATTTCCGATAATAATGGCTTAACGGGGGTCAGCGCCAAGCATTTTGTCAGCTCAACTCGTTGACTTGGGCTCCAGTCATCGCTGATGTTGTGGTTAACGAAGAGAAGGTTCGACTGGATGCTTGCAGAGGTAGGCGTCCTCCCGCTGAAAAAATGGAGAGGGATGTGAAAGATTGGGACAAATAACTGTCATGGATAATGGCAACGCCGGCAAGCGTAGAATCTGCAGTATGGCCTCCGTAAAACAGGTGCTTTTGTGTCAGGAAAATGCCTTCCATGATCGAAAAACGGACTTCAAAAACGTAACAAAAACGTAACACCACAAAAAAAACGTAACACTTTTAAACTAAGACAAACTGATTTTAACTATGTTAATATGTTGATATTGCGTGATTCACAGTGTTACGTTTTGTTGAAGAGTCACCCTTTTGGCTCTTGTAATCAGCTTGTCGGGGGTTCGACTCCTCTCGCCGGCTCCACTTTCAGAAGAAAAAGCCCGTATCGGGCTTTTTCTGTTTACAGGACGGGTTGGATTCATGGGTTTTAAATGCGGCATCGTAGGTCTGCCGAATGTGGGGAAATCCACACTCTTCAACGCACTCACCAGAGCAACCATTGCTGCGGATAACTATCCCTTCTGCACCATTGATCCCAATGTGGGCATAGTTCCAATTGCTGATCCGCGTCAGGATCAGATCGCTGCAATTGTCAATCCCGAAAAAATTGTTCCCACCACCATGCAATTCGTGGATATTGCCGGGCTGGTCGCCGGCGCATCCAAAGGCGAAGGGTTGGGGAATAAATTCCTTGCCAATATTCGTGAAACTGACGCGATTTGCCATGTGGTGCGCTGTTTCGAGAATGATGACGTGGTGCATGTTGCGGGCAAGGTTAATCCATTGTCTGATATCGAAGTGATTAACACCGAACTGGCGCTGGCTGATCTGGAATCGGTCGAGAAAGCTTTGAACAAGACGGAGCGCCAGGCTAAGACCGGTGACAAGAAGATTGTCGCCAGAAAAGAGCTGCTGCAAAAAGTGGTGGATCATCTGGATAGCGGCAAGCCGGTGCGCTCTCTTGATCTCGAAGACGACTCTCGCGCCGAACTTTATGATCTGCATCTGTTGACCATCAAGCCAACGCTCTATATTGCCAATGTTGCCGAGGATGGTTTTGACAATAACCCGATGCTGGAAGCGGTACAGCAGCTTGCTGCGGAGGAGGGGGCTGCAGCGGTCGCGGTGTGCGCAGAGATCGAGATGGAGATGGTTGAACTCGATGATGAGGAGCGCCAGGAGTTTCTCGATGATCTGGGGCTGGATGAGCCTGGCCTGAACCGGGTTATTCGCGCTGGTTACAAACTGCTGAGTTTGCAGACCTATTTTACAGCTGGGGTCCAAGAGGTGCGAGCATGGACTGTTCCTGTCGGTGCGACGGCGCCTCAGGCTGCCGGAGTCATTCATACTGACTTCGAACGTGGGTTTATTCGCGCAGAAGTAACGGCTTTCGATGACTTTATCGCCTGCAATGGCGAGCAGGGCGCCAAAGAGGCGGGAAAGCTGCGTCTGGAGGGCAAGGATTACATTGTGCAGGATGGTGATGTGGTGCATTTCCGCTTTAATGTGTAACAAACACTCGCTTTTACTTGACGTGAGAGCATTAACTCACTAGAATTCCCGCTCTTGATTTCACGGGATTCGATATCTCGTCTATAGAACTATTTTGTGGAGATTCAGGGTATGTATGCCGTGATCCAGACAGGTGGCAAGCAATATCGGGTAACCGAAGGTGCGACCCTCCGTGTAGAAAAATTAAATGCTGACGAAGGCGCCTCTATTGATCTTGATAAGGTGCTGATGATTGGTGAAGGTGAAGATGTCAAGATTGGAGCTCCCTATGTCGATGGCGGCAAAGTGACGGCAACTGTTAAGTCCCATGGGCGAGGCAAAAAAGTCACAATCATCAAGTTCAAACGCCGCAAGCATCACATGAAGCGTCAGGGCCATCGTCAATGGTACACTGAACTTGAGATTACAGGCATTAACGGCTAGAGAGTAAACAACCATGGCACATAAAAAAGCAGGCGGTAGTACACGCAACGGTCGCGATTCAGAATCGAAACGCCTTGGCGTCAAGATGTATGGCGGCCAGAAGATCAGCGCGGGCAATATCATCATTCGTCAGCGCGGCACCAAAGTGCATGCCGGTGAGAATGTCGGTTGCGGTCGAGACCACACGCTGTTCGCAACAGCAGATGGCTTTGTGGAATTCAAGATCAAAGGGCCTAAGAGCCGCCAGTTCGTAAGCGTGGTTCCAGCCTGAACTGGTTTCCGGTTCTGTACAAGAAGCCCCGCTGATCACGGGGCTTTTTTTATGCGCGAGAGCTACGACGATCCACATGGACTGAATAGCCACAGCATTTTTAGAATTCGTGTATTCTTATCGAGTCTGTGCTGGGTTAGAATTCGCCTTTCAGGGACGCGTAAATACATCCATGTATGCTCTGATAAAACATCCCTGTTTTCTACAGCCCTGAAAGGCAAATACTAACCCTGCTTTCCTACACGGAGGTATTGAGGAGTTAGCAGAGTTTAAACAAAGCCGGAAAGTTAGAATAAAAAACCATGAAATTTGTCGATGAAGCAATCATCAAGGTCGAGGCTGGTGACGGCGGTAAAGGCGGGTCCAGCTTTCGCCGTGAAAAATACATCCCCAGAGGCGGCCCCGATGGCGGTGATGGCGGTGATGGCGGCAGCGTCTACCTGGTTGCTGATTCCGGCCTAAATACGCTGGTTGACTTTCGCCATCGGCGACTGCATCGCGCCGAGCGTGGAACCAACGGCATGAGCAAGCAGATGACGGGCCGCAAAGGTGAGGATATCTATGTCAAGGTGCCTGTGGGTACGCGTGTCGAGGATGCGGAGACCGAAGAGCTGATTGGAGAATTGCTCAAGCACGAACAGCAGATGCTGGTTGCCAGGGGCGGCAAACATGGTATTGGCAACGTCCATTTCAAGAGCAGCACCAACCGCGCACCGCGTCAGTTCACGTATGGAAAAGAGGGAGATGTTCGTCTTCTGCATCTGGAACTGATCGTGCTTGCAGACGTTGGTTTACTAGGCATGCCGAATGCCGGTAAGTCCAGCCTGATCAGCAAGGTTTCCAGTGCTACTCCTAAAATTGCCGATTATCCCTTTACCACACTCTATCCAAACCTGGGCGTTGTCAGCGCCGGTCAGGATCGCAGTTTTGTCATTGCTGATATTCCCGGAGTGATCGAGGGCGCTGCTGAAGGTGCTGGACTGGGGATACAGTTTCTAAAGCATCTTGCGCGAACCCGCTTGCTGCTGCATGTTATCGATATTGCAAGTTGGGAGACATCTGCCATAGCGACAGAAGCTAAACAGATTGTCTGTGAGGTGACTAAATTTGGTGGTGATCTGGCGCAAAGGGAGCGCTGGCTGGTGCTCAACAAGATCGATCTTCTCAGTGACGAGGATTTGCAGCAGCGGCGTGCAGATCTACTCGAAGCGCTCGTATGGAAGGGGCCGGTGTTTTCGATTTCAGCGGTCAGTGGAGAGGGTACAGCCGGGTTGGTACAGGAGTTGATGCAGTATATTGAGCAGCAGCAGCTAACTGAGTCTGATATTGCTGTCACAGAAGCGGATGAACCATGGGATCCTGTGAAATAATGTTACGGGAAAGGATTCCTGCCGCATCCCGCTGGGTGATCAAGATTGGCAGCGCGCTGCTGACTGCGGATGGTCGGGGCCTCGATCACGAACGTCTTGGGGTATGGGTCGAGCAGATGGCTGACCTGGCGAACCAGGGTCATGAGCTGGTACTGGTTTCATCCGGCGCCGTTGCAGAGGGCATGTCTCGAATGGGATGGAAGCACCGCCCTACCTCTCTACATGATTTGCAAGCGGCGGCTGCCATCGGTCAGATGGGGCTTATCAAGGCCTGGGAGAGTTGTTTTTCCAGGCGTGGCCTGCATACTGCGCAGATCCTGCTGACCCATGATGACCTCTCAAATCGTAAACGCTACCTGAATGCACACAGTACACTCAGGACTCTGTTGTCGCTGGGCGTTATTCCTGTGGTCAACGAAAATGACACGGTCGCAAATGATGAGTTGCGCTTCGGTGATAATGACACCCTTGCTGCGCTTGTGGCAAACCTGGTTGAAGCTGATCTGCTGGTGCTGCTTACAGACAAGCCGGGGCTCTATGACAGGGATCCCGGCAGATATGAAAATGCCCGGCTGATCAAGGAGTCGAGTGTTAACTCAGCACAGCTGGATGAAGCAGCAGGTGAGAGTTGCAGTGGCCTGGGGCTAGGTGGCATGATCACCAAGATTCGAGCCGCGCGTGTCGCAGCGAGGTCTGCAACAGCGACCATTATTGCCGGCGGCATCGAGCCGCAGGTTTTACATCGCATCGCATCGGGTGAGGAGATAGGCACGCTGCTGAAACCGGCACAACAAAGCACTACGGCCAGAAAACGCTGGCTTGCCGGTCAACTCCAGGTCAAGGGGTCATTGACGCTGGATGATGGCGCAGTAGTGATGTTGCGCAACAGAGGCAAGAGCCTGCTGGCAATAGGGGTCACCGAAGCAAGCGGGGATTTTCGACGCGGAGAGGTCGTTACCTGCATTGACAAACATGGAGCCGAAATCGCCAGAGGCTTGATCAATTACAGCGGTGATGAAGTACGGCTTATCAAGGGGGAGCCGTCAACACGTATACGAGAAATCCTCGGTTATATCGACGATGATGAACTGATTCACCGCGATGACCTGGTTTTGCTGTAAATCGTATGTTCTCAATAATCCCGTGCATTGTTAGAGTCTGTGCAGGGTCGGGATCATCCTTTCAGCTCCGCTGTGAATACATCCATGTACGCTCTGATAAAACGTCCCTGTTTTATACAGCCCTGAAAAGCTGATCCCGACCCTGCTTCCTGCACGGGGCTATCGAGAAGTTATGGGTTTACGTAAGTTCTCAATAACCCCGTGCATCCGTTGGGCACGTCGCTTCGCTCCTTTGCCCAACCTACAGCCGGAAGATGCGTATTCAATGCACAGAGTTATTGAGCAGTTACAGGTTTGCAGTGTAAGGGACTGATACGTCTATGTTTATGGCGTTGTTGGGGCGAAGTCGCTATGGCGGCAAAGGAGCCCGGGCGAATATCACCAGAATCTCTCTGCCGCCTGGTTGGGGAGTGTGTCTCCTACACAAACAGTGTTACATCAGACTTCTGCGCCGTTGGCAGAAAACTTGCCGCTCCAATCCAGCCGCTGATTTCCGGAATGAACTCATCCTGATCCATGTTGAAGAGATCGACAGTCATCTGGCATGCAAACAGCTTGACATCGGCTTCCAGGCTCAGCGAGCGTAGATCCTCGATTGATGCGACACCTTTCACGTCGAGGCTCTTTTTCATCATTTTGGTCGCCATTTTTTCAAATCCTGGTACTCCGGCCATCACCAGGTTGGGGACTTTGATGTCCATGTTCTTCAGCCATTCGGGTCCAACCGGCATTTTCATCGGCATGGCGGGGTTGCCGAGTGGGCTGATTTCAAGATCAAGATTTTTTTTCAGCAGGCTGAGGCCGTAGAAGGTGAAGAAAACCGAGACCTCCCAGCCAAGGGCTGCTGCTGTCGCAGCCAGGATGAAGGGAGGGTAGGCCATGTCGAGGGTGCCTTTGGTTGAGATGATCGACATCGAGGGGATATGATCTGCCTCGATTTGCGCCATGCGCTCATCAAAACGTTGGTCAAAGAGCTGTTGAAAATTGGTCTGGTCATATTCAGATGATATCTGAGAAGAGATTTGTTGTGCTGTTGCGTTCATGTCGTACTCCTGTGAATTGTTTGTCAGGGAATCAATTAAATATGTCCCTGGGATGGGGGTTCGGGGGAAGGGGCAACTGGAAGTTAGTTAAAGTCATTGGAATTAAACCCTTCCACCGTAGAAAAACTTGTGGGGATGCTCTGGTCGAGGCGCGTAGCGACTTGATCAGAGTTTCCTCAGGATTTACGGATAATGAATTGAAATTCGTGATCGTCATTTGAGGTGGTGAGCAACTCGTGACCGGTTTGCTCGCAGAAGGATTCAATATCCTTTACGGAACCGGGGTCTGTTGATTGCACCAGCAAGGCTTCGCCGCTTGCCATGGCTGAGAGAGCTTTTCTGGTGCGCAGGATTGGCAGCGGACAGTTGAGTCCGCGTGTATCCAGGGTTGTTGCAGTTGTTACTGTCGTCATCATGGTTCTCCAGTGTTGTTGAAACTCCACATGTGTTAGAGTTTGCTGATGTGCCAATTAAAGTGACCGGTCGGTCAAGACGGATGGCGGATTAATTCATCAATATGTCGTAAGTACGTTCTTTAATTAATCTGTTTCGATACGGATGCTGGTAATCGCCTTGCCGAGTCTGTAGATGACATCCGGATTGTTCTGTGTTTTTGCCAGCAGGATCAGTCCTTCGAGATAGGCCAGCATCGCTTCGGCACTGTTTTCGCTATCCAGTGGTTCTATGCTGCCATTGGCAACCGCTTCCTCCAGTGTCTCCATGATGCGCTTTTTCGCCATGATGAAAACTGCATTTAACTTGGCGCGCAGGATGTCATCCTGGGTGCTGACCTCCAGAGCCAGATTGCCGAAAAGACAGCCGGGCATGTGCCCCAGAATATCCCTGGCAGCCTTTTGCCAGAAATAGGCGGCATCGATGAGGTACTCGAAGCGTTCCATGGGCGGCAGTTTGGGGTCAAATGCCTCGGCAATAAAGCCTGTCGCCCAATCATCGGCGAACTCCTCGATGACGGCTATCGCCAGATCGCGTTTGGAGGGGAAAAAGTGGTAAAAGCTCCCCTTTTGCACCACGGCGCTGTCACAAATTTCTTTGACTCCGACGTCAGCATAGCTGCGGCTATGAAAGCGCGTCTTGGCGGCGTCGATGATTCTCTGGCGAGTGTCGATTGCTGTCTGCATGTTGAGGATTATAGTAGACCGGTCGGTCTAGCACAAGGGGTTTCTTGTTTTTCCTCAGATGCACCAAGATAGACACAGATGATGGGGTGCAAAATGATCTGTGTGCATCATGTCTATCTGTGGTTAAAAAACTGTAATCTACTGCTGAACTACAGGTTGCTCTGTGTTATTATTCCATGGCTTTATCCATGGTCATCCTGGACTCATTGCCGGGGGCCATTTTCTAACATCAATCAATGGAGAAATATCATGGCAATGAGTGCAACAGACACACAGGCTGTCATTGACAAATACAAGCGTTCTGAGACTGACACAGGCTCTCCCGAGGTTCAGGTGGCGCTGCTCACTTCTCGTATCATCTACCTGACCGAACATTTCAAAACTCACAAAAAAGATCACCACTCACGACGTGGACTGGTGCATATGGTTAACTCCCGTCGCAAGCTGCTCGACTACATGAAGAAGAAGGATCTGCAGCGTTATAGTGACCTTATTTCAAGTCTTGGCCTGCGCCGCTAACTAATAATTACTCAATAACACCTGTCGAGGATGCACTTGTGACACTCACACCGATTAGAAAATCATTTCAATTTGGCAACAATAGCGTAACGCTGGAGACGGCAGAAATAGCCCGTCAGGCTGATGCCGCGGTAATGGTCAACATGGATGAAACCATCGTTCTGGCAACAATCGTTGCTAGTAAAGATGCGGATTCAGGACGTGACTTTTTTCCAATGACCGTTGATTATCAGGAAAAAACCTATGCTGCCGGTAAAATACCCGGTGGTTTCTTTCGTCGTGAAGGGCGCCCCAGCGAGAAGGAGATCCTCACCTGTCGCCTGATTGACCGGCCGATTCGTCCGCTGTTTCCCACGGGTTACACCAATGAGGTGCAGATAATTCTGACCGTGGTTTCTCTGAATCCCGATGTCGATCCTGAGATACCGGCTCTGATTGGCGCTTCTGCCGCATTATCAATATCCGGTTTGCCGTTCAACGGTCCAGTGGGTGCGGCGCGAGTTGGCTACAAAGATGGAGAGTATCTGCTCAACCCTCAGGTTGGACTGAGTGAGGCTAGTGATCTTGATCTGATTGTTGCCGGTACTCAAGATGCTGTGCTGATGGTTGAATCTGAAGCCAATGCCCTGCCTGAGGATGTCATGCTGGGCGCGGTTCTGTATGGTCATGAGCAGAGCCAGGTAGTGATCGAAGCAATCAAGGAGTTGGCTGCAGAGGTCAATAAGCCGGTGATGCAGTGGGCGGCGCCTGAAGTTGATGAGGAACTGGTAGCAGCTGTAGAGGCTGCTGCGACACACGGTGTCGTTGAGGGCTATCAGATTGCCGATAAAATGGCTCGTTATGCACGGCTTGATGAGGTCAAGGCAGAGGTTGTCGAGAAACTTTGTGGTGGTGACGATCCGAAATGGAGTAGCTCCGAGGTTGGCGAGGTGCTTGGCAAACTGAAGAAAAAGATTGTCCGCAGCCGCATTCTGGCGGGAGAGTCCCGTATCGATGGCCGTGATACCAAAACGGTACGCCCGATTACAGTACGCACAGGCGTATTGCCACGCACACACGGTTCCGCACTTTTCACCCGCGGTGAGACCCAGGCGCTGGTCGTTACCACGCTGGGTACTGAACGGGATTCACAGATTATCGATGCGCTGGAGGGCACTTATAAAGAGCACTTCATGCTGCACTACAACTTTCCTCCCTACTGCGTCGGTGAAACTGGCCGTGTCGGCAGTCCCAAGCGGCGTGAAATTGGTCACGGACGTCTTGCCAAGCGCGGTGTGCAGGCATCGATGCCAGACATGGATGAATTTCCCTATTCGATTCGTGTTGTCTCGGAGATTACAGAGTCAAACGGCTCCTCTTCGATGGCGTCTGTGTGCGGCACCAGTCTGTCATTGATGCATGCCGGTGTGCCGTTGAAATCCCCGGTCTCCGGTGTCGCCATGGGCCTCATCAAGGAGGGCGATGATTTTGCCGTTCTTACTGATATCCTGGGAGACGAGGATCATCTCGGCGACATGGATTTCAAGGTTGCCGGTCCTGCTGAAGGGGTCAACGCCCTGCAGATGGATATCAAGATCGAGGGCATCACCAAAGAGATCATGGAGATTGCACTGGAGCAGGCAAAGAGTGCCCGTTTGCACATTCTTGATGAGATGAACAAGGTTATCTCGGCGACAAACGATCACATGTCCGAGCATGCGCCACGCATCACCACTGTCAAGATCAACCCTGACAAGATTCGTGATGTCATCGGCAAGGGCGGCGCCACCATTCGATCCATCACCGAAGAGACCGGCGCCTCCATCGATATCAGTGATGATGGCATCATCAAAGTGGCCTCTGCCGACAAGGCTGCCGCGGAAGCAGCAATCAAGCGCATCGAGCAAATCACTGCAGACGTTGAGGTCGGCATGGTCTACGAAGGCAAGGTTGCGCGCATCATGGATTTCGGCGCCTTTGTCACCATTCTTCCCGGCAAGGACGGCCTGGTGCATATCTCCCAGATCTGCAACGAGCGGGTCGAGAAGGTGACCGACAAGTTGTCCGAAGGTGATATCGTCAAGGTCAAGGTGCTGGAGTTGGACAAGCAGGGTCGTGTGCGTTTGAGTATGAAGGCTGTTGAAGAGGGCGAGTAAAAAGCCTTGCTCTGAGACTGTTTGAATCTGCATCAAAGGGACCGCGAGGTCCCTTTTTTGTGGTTTCACACTACTATTCGACAAGCAAACAATTTTTACCACGAAAGTCATGAAAAGCTAGCAATTTTCTATGTATCAATAAAGTGCCAGCATCTTAAAAAGACTTTTACCACGAAGATTACGAAGACAACGAAGAATCAAATGGATACAAAAATGTCTTCGTGCTCTTCGTGCTCTTCGTGTCCTTCGTGGTGAATATCTCTCTACCTACATTTAGAATTGTTGATGAAAAGCACAAAATATTGACAAAATGGATGGTTGTGTTTTTTCGTGTGGTTCGTGACTTTCGTGGTTTGTATATGTTATTTGTGCTTTAGGGCTCGAATCAATGACCATCAAACACATTGTTCTCGATCTTGGCGGCGTTCTGATCGAGCTTGAGTGGCGGCAGAATATTGCAGCTCTTTTTGGTGAGCAATTCTCCCTGGCACAGGCACAGCATTGTTGGTCAAACTCTTCACTGGTCCAGGCGCATGAAACTGGAAGCCTGGATCTGGATCAGTTTGTCAGCGCATGGTGTGAGCAACTTCAGCTCGATTCCCATGAAGCGGCAAAAGCAGCATTTCTGTCGCTTCTGGGAATGCTAAAGCCACACACTGAGTCGATGCTGGCCGCAGTTGGCGAACGCTTTGATCTCTCCATGCTCTCCAATATCAGCCATGCGCATATTCAACATCTGGATGAACGCGTGGATCTGAAACGTCAATTTTCACGCCGTTTTTTATCCTGTGATCTTGGTAAAATGAAGCCTGTAGCAGATGTTTACCAACTGGTCGTAAGCGAACTTCAGAGTGATGCAGCAGAGATTGCCTTTTTTGACGATGCGCGCATCAATGTCGATGCTGCTATTGCATCGGGTTGGCAGGCGTGGCGGGTTGAGTCACCACAAGAGATTATGAAAATTATTGCAACACAAGAGATCTTCCGGTGAATAATCAGGAGGATCTGGTCACGGAATTGCACCGCAGCGGGGCAGCGGAGTTGCTGCAACTTCCATTCATCGGACTTGAAAAAGAGAGTTTGCGCGTGGCGCCTGACGGCAGCCTGTCACAGCAGGCGCATCCGCTGGCGCTGGGTTCTGCGCTAACGCACTCCTGTGTTACGACCGATTACTCGGAAGCGATGCTGGAGCTGATCACACCGCCACTGCATGGCGCCAAACAGAGCCTCGATTGTCTCAATGATATTCATACCCATGTCTATAACAACCTGGGTGATGAGATTCTGTGGGCGACGTCGATGCCATGCGTACTGGCCGGTGAGACGCATATTCCTATCGCCCGCTATGGTGAGTCGCATGCCGGGCGTATGAAGCATATTTATCGGGTTGGCCTGGGGCATCGTTATGGCAAAGTGATGCAGGTTATTTCCGGGGTGCATTATAACTACTCGGTCGCTGAAGATTTTTGGCCGCTGTGGGCAACTCTCAAGCATGTGGCCGGCTCCCAGGCAGGAGAGCCGCAGCGTCTGATTGATGCCAGTTACATGGGGATGGTGCGTAATCTGCAGCGTTACGGTTGGATCATCCCCTATCTTTTCGGCGCCTCCCCGGCAGTGTGTAAAACATTCTTTGGCGAGCAAGGCACGAATATGCAGGAGTTTGACGAGGGGACATACTACGAACCCTATGCGACCTCACTGCGTATGAGTGACATCGGCTATCAGAATCAGAAGGAGGAGAGTGTTGGCATCAAGGCGAATTACAACAGCCTGGAAAGCTACATCGACTCGTTGCAATGCGCCATCAACACCTCATCACCGGTGTGGGAGCAGATTGGTCTCAAGGATGAGGATGGCCACTACAAACAACTCAACACCAACATTCTACAAATTGAAAATGAGTATTACAGCACAGTCAGGCCCAAGCAGTTGTTGCAGGGGATGGAAAAACCCACCAGTGCACTGAGTGCGCGTGGCATCCGCTACGTCGAACTGCGTTCACTGGATGTCAATGCCTATCAACCACAGGGTATCGATGAAACCCAGATGCTGTTTCTGGAAGCATTTCTGCTGACATGCATGTTTCAGGAGAGCCCTGCGATCACTCCCGATGAACGCCCTGAGATCGATAACAACCTGTTGTTGAGTGCACGTCGCGGCAGGGAGCCGGGGTTGAAATTGCGTCGCAATGGGGCTGATATCACGCTCAAAGCCTGGGGAGAACAACTACTCTGCAGCATGGAAGCTGTCAGCTCTCTTCTGGATGCCAATGAGAGTGACGCTCCCTATCAGGAAGCCCTGAATCTGCAGCGCCGCAAGATCGAGAACGCTGCAGAGACACCATCTGCTCTCATGCTGGATGAGATGCGTGATAATGGCGAGAGTTTCTATCATTTTGCCCGACGCAAGTCGTTGCAGCACAACCGCTATTTCCATCAACGCGAAATCAGTAGAGAAACCGAGCAGCGTTTCATCGATGAGGTAGTCAACTCATTGCAGCGCCAGCAGCAGAAAGAGGCAGCGGATAACGGGACTTTTGATGATTTTCTGGCGGATTATTTCGCCAGTGGGTCATAAATCTGCGGCGAGTATTTGTATATTGCATGCAGAGAGACTCCTGATCCCATGAAAACAATACTTCAGGGAATTCTATTTGCGGGATTCATGTGCTGCACACCCATATCGACATTAGCCGGTGAAAACCTTGAGAATCCCTGCGTAGCGGAAGAGTATCAAATCGGAGTAATGGTGAAGCGTATCGCTGAGGCGATAGATGCGCCGAGGAAACCGGAGTCTCTGCAGGCAATAGCAAAGTACGGCACGGATTCCCGTTATTATGTGATGTCAAGCAGTATGCCCTGTTCAAGACTTTTGAAGAGAAGCTCGATGCGCGTCAGCTGGAGGGGATTCCGCAATGGGAAGGGGGGATAGCAAACAGAATATCCGTGTATTCTCAATCATCTGTGCAGAGAGCCGGGTTGGGAGTTATTTTGCAGAACTCCCAACCCGGCACAACCCTCTATATCCCCCCAACCAATTTAGCATTCAGCCCTTGTGAGCGAATCTGCCCGAGTAACTGAACCGATTTGATTCGCTTTGCGTCATAGTCAACGATCATCAGATGTCTGGTGCGACTATTCATACAGGCAGAATGCACGCCATCTTCTGTGGAGACGTTCCGTTCTACATTATGGATCTCGCAATCTGACAATGTTTCATCGATATGTACGATGACCACGGCATTGTGACTCATATCTCTTTTCTCTCCTCATACGGTTATGCCAAAGGTAATATCCTTTGGTATCTCGAAGGATATAGCATCAATTGAAATAAGCATAGTAGGCATCATTATTGTTTTTATTTACCAACGTATCTCTATTGATAATAATTCTCAATATTAGAAAATCAGGTTTTACCGAAGTATACGGGGCAGTCAATAGGGTAAAGCCACAATCAGTCAGTCTTTCGCCGCACAGATTCAGTACCGGGAAGCAGGGTTAGGTAGGATTTGTGGAATTGACAGCAGCACATTCGACAGCTTTCTGATGGTATGTTTTACCAGTAAATGAAACGCTACAGCTGCTGTATGATGTATGCTCCTGGATTGGCAGGGCAACTGTTAAGGGGGTGTCCATTAATAACTTCCCTGTTATTGATCACAGTACTTGAGGAGAAGAACATGCGTCGTCGCGTGATTCAGATAATCAGTTTACTGCTCGTTGGGGCGCTGCTGAGCGCCTGTGAGCAAAAACCGAAGAGTGCCCCGGAGGTCAGCGAGGCATTTTGGCAGGCTGTCATCACTGATGACAGTGATGATGTTGTTGCGTACTCAACTCTGCAGAGTGTCGAAGGCTATGAGCGATTTGATCGTGAGTGGCGGGATATGGCAACGACATGGGGGAAGATTGTCATCGATGGAGATGTTGCGCAAATCGATACAGAGATCTCCAAATCGGGTGGGGAACACGCGGATGTCCTTTATTTCGTGACCTACCTGGTTAATACGGATGAAGGGTGGAGAGTCGACTACCAGCGCACGGCTGAGGCTGTCAGCGTCAGCGGCGCAGTCGTGGATTTTGTTGGCCAGTTGACATCGCTGGGGCAGAATATCCAGCGGCAGGTCGAAGCCTCCTCTGAAAGTGCTGTGAGACAAATTGCAGCCTTCGTCGGTCAACTCGAGCAGATGGCCGGGGAGTACCAGAAGCAAACGAACAAGGCCATTGATGCTACCGCTGGCAGAATGCAACGGCTGCTTGACGAATTTGTCCGTTCTCTGGAAGAGGCGGTGAAAGAGTTGCAGGAGCCAGGTGATGAGGGCGGGCAACCTGGAGATACAGAACGCTCGGACATCAAGGAGTCGGTTGCAGCCCTGCAGTCATCCAGTGACGCATTGAAAAACCCTACTATCGACAGCATCGCCAGCGCCGGGCAGCAATTGATCCTCGTGACAGAAAAACTTGCCCGACTTAGTGATGAAAAATTGCAGCATTATATGCAGAGATGGGAACAACTGGCTGAAGAGTTCATGGTTGAACTGGCCAATCTGGTCGCTGTATTCACCGGTGTTGATCAGCCGGGAGAGCAAACCCAAAAAACGAGAACAGATGATAACCCCTGAATGTCCGTCAATGCGCTGTCGCTTATTGCACCCTGCAAAATGTAAGTTCTCAAAAAGCCCGTGTGAATGTTGTCATTGCGAGGGAGTCTAAGCGACCGCGGCAATCTCCAAACCAGATTGCCGCGTCGCCTCCGGCTCCTCGCAATGACATCGCTTATAACAAAATCTATTCAATGCACGGAGTTATTGGGATGTTACTCAGCAATTCTCAATGTAGAAAGAGACTCACCACGAAGAACACGAAGATATTTTCTATCCAGTTGATTCTTCGTGGCCTTCGTGCGCTTCGTGGTAAAAGTCTTTTAAAATGTCGATACCCTACTTGGCACATTGGGAATTGCTGACACTCCAGGGGCTTTAATCAACCGCCTGCAGAATAACACCGGAGAGAGGTGGAAGCGTCAGCACGATGGAGTCCGCGAATCCCATGTCTGCGACTGCTTCGGTTTTGATCTTTCCCTGGTTGCCCATGTTCGATCCACCATAGTAGCTGGAGTCTGAATTCAGGATCTCCTTGTAGGCGGATGCCGCCGGCACGCCGATGCGATAATTGTCGCGCGGAACCGGGGTGAAATTGAAGATCATCACCAGTGATCCCTGCGGACCATGGCGCAGAAAGCTGATGACCGACTGGTGTTTGTCGGTGCAGTCGATCCACTGAAAGCCCTGGGAGTCGAAGTCGTAATAGTGGAGCGCCGGCGACTCCCTGTAGAGATGATTCAGGTCAGCAGTGAGTTTGCTGATGCCCTGATGGGTATCGACTTCCAGCAGCGGCCAGTCCAGTGCGGCTTTTTCATTCCACTCCTCCCATTGTCCGAATTCACTTCCCATGAAGATCAGTTTTTTGCCTGGATGCGTCATCTGGTAGGTGTAGATCAGGCGCAGGTTGGCGAACTTCTGCCAGTTGTCGCCCGGCATTTTCTCCAGCATGCTGCCTTTCAAGTGTACGACTTCGTCATGTGAGAAGGGGAGTACAAAATTCTCTGTCCAGGCGTAGAGCTGGCTGAATGTCAGGCTGTCCTGGTGATGCTGCCTGTAGACAGGGTCGGCTTCGAAATAGGAGAGGGTGTCGTGCATCCAGCCCATGTTCCATTTCATGGAAAATCCCAGTCCACCCATGCTGGTGGGGCGCGACACCATCGCAAATGCGGTGGACTCTTCCGCTATGGTGACGACGCCGGGGAAGTCTGCGTGGATCACTTCGTTGGTCTCGCGCAGAAAGGCGATGGCTTCGAGATTCTCGCGTCCGCCGAACTCGTTCGGTTCCCACTGCCCCTGTTCGCGCGAGTAGTCGAGATAGATCATCGAGGCGACGGCATCGACGCGCAGTCCGTCGATATGAAACTCCTCGATCCAGTAGAGCGCATTGGCAATCAGGAAGTTGCGCACTTCGTTGCGTCCATAGTCAAAGATCAGCGTACCCCAGTCCATGTGCTCACCGCGCTTGGGATTGGCATGCTCATACAGGGTTTTGCCATTGAGTCTGGCCAGTGCAAAGTCATCTTTGGGGAAGTGGGCGGGAACCCAGTCAAGAATTATGCCGATGTCATGCTGGTGGCAGAGATCGATGAAGTAGCGGAAATCATCAGGCGTCCCATAACGCGAGGAGGGTGCGAAATAGCCACTCACCTGGTAGCCCCAGGACTCATCCAGTGGATGTTCCATGATTGGCAGCAGCTCAATATGGGTGTAACCCAGATTGCTCACATAGGGAACCATCTGATCGGCAATCTCACGGAAGTTCAGGAACCCCCCCTCTTCATCCAGCCTCCAGGAGCCGATATGCACTTCATAGGCAGACATCGGCTGGTGCTGCCAGTCGCTGCTGGTGCGCCTCTCCAACCAGGCGCTGTCGCGCCATTCGTAGGGCTCCTTGCTGGCAATAACCGAGGTTGTGTCGGGGCGCTGCGCCATCTGCTGGCCATAAGGATCGGCTTTCAACTTGATGTTACCGTCACGGGTGAAGATCTCATACTTATAGCTGTCACCAGCCTGCAGGCCGGGGATAAAAAGTTCCCAGATACCGGAATGACCACGGTTGCGCATCGGGTGGCGCAGTCCGTTCCAGCCATTGAAATCACCGACCACGCTGATGCGCTGGACGTCTGGCAGCCAGATAGCGAACTGACAGCCGCTGACGCCATCGATTGTCTTCAGATGTGCGCCAAGAAATTTCCACGCCTGCTTGTGTTTGCCTTGTGCAAACAGATGAATATCGACATTCCCTACCTGCGGGTCAAAGCTGTAGGGCGAGTGAAACTCCCTGCCTTTGCCTGTCGCTTTGTCGATGCATCGAAGTTTGAAATGGTGTGGGATCGCAGCGGCTTCCCTGCTGCCGAGATGCGCTTCAAACATCTCACTGCCTTCAATACGGGTCATGCCGCCATAGCCGATCAGTTCGATCTTCTCAGCCATCGGCATGAAGGCGCGAAATACCTCGCCATCACCTTCGGGATGGCGGCCGAGTGTTTCGAACGGGTCGTGGTGGGTGCCATTCTGCAGTTGCTGTAAGCTGTTGTTCATGTGATGATCCTGTTGGAGTCTTCCAATCTTCGATATGTTTTTTGGCTTATTGTCGGGATATCCAGCTGTTCCCAGGTGAATGCCCACAGCCAGTTGTTTTCGATGGTGCCGGGGGTGTTCATGCGTGCTTCTGAACCCAGCGAGAGGCAATCCTGAAGTGGAATCACAGCCAGGTTGGCCTTGCTGTCAAGGGCAATGGAAATCATGGCGTCGACGACCTGGCTTTCTAAGTCGATCTCCAGGACTTCGAGCACATGCTGTTGCTCATCTTCTTCCAGGGAGCGATACCAGCCGAGCGTCGTATCATTGTCATGCGTGCCTGTATAGCTGACCGTACAGGGAAGGATATTCCGGGGCTTGTGCGGGTTGTCATCGAAGTAGTCGAATGAGAATTGCAGCACCGCCATACCGGGCAGGTGAAACTGCTGTTTCAGTGCAATCACTTCATCGGTGATGATGCCGAGATCTTCTGCAACCAGCGGCAAGTCGCCTATCTTCTGCTGCAGCGCAGTCAGCAGTTGTTCTCCGGGGGTCTCCTGCCAGAAACCATCAATTGCTGTTTCACACTGTGCGTCGATCTCCCACACGGCAACCAGACCACGAAAGTGGTCGATGCGCACCAGCTCAAACCATTCGAAGTGATGCTGCAGCCGCAGCAGCCACCACTTGAAACCATCCTCCTGCATGCGTTCCCAGTCATAGTGGGGATTGCCCCAGCGTTGCCCGGTTTCAGCGAAGTAGTCCGGCGGGACGCCGGTGACAACGGTCGGCATGCCCTCTTCATCGAGCAGGAAGAGTTCCGGCCACACCCATACATCGGCGCTGTCATGGGCGACAAAGATAGGGATGTCGCCGAACAAGGCTATTCCTAATTTGGCGGCATGCTGGCGGATCTTTTGCCAGGCGGCATGGAGTTGGTATTGCTCCCAGCAAATCAGCTGCAACTGTTGCGGATGTGAGCGGCGTAATGCATCCAGTGTGGCAGTGTTGCGAGATTTATACTCCCCGGGCCATTGATACCAGGCTTTTTGGGAGAAACGCTCCTTGAGGAGAACGAACAGCGCATAGTCATCCAGCCAGAAATGCTGACTCTCTGAAAATGCTGCAAAGCCGGGATCGTTCTCATCCAGCCGCGGAATCTCTTCCAGCAGCACCGGATTGGTGGCGAATGCGGAGGTGCACTGGTAGGGGCAGAGCCCGTCCAGCGGGACGCCAAGCGGCAGCATCTGCCAGACAGTGATGCCTGAAAGCGCCAGAAAATCAAGCCACTTCTCCGCATCGTCAAAGGTATGCGAGGGCAGGGATGTGGGGTGCAGGAGGACGCCTGCTCGGCGTTGGTTCATTTGAAATGGAGGCATGGTTCAGAGATTACTAGTAAACCTTGAGAGATCAACATTTTCACAAATGAGTCAAATATAAGTAATGACTCTCGCAAAGACGCAAAGACGCAAAGGGTTTTCTTGGCATGCTTTGCGTCTTTGCGAGAGACTATAATGTTTTTTTGCATCGTAAGTCTGAGACCTGATCTCGCTAGAGTAACTGTGTATTTGGTGATGAAGGATTGATCATGCGCCTGAGGAACCCCTTTGCATGGTGCCGGCATTCTCCATGTCACCGCCACCGACAGAGACTGGCGAGTCGAGACTCTCAGGAGGCGTTTTTCCGAGCATTTGATAGAGACTCTTGAGCTGTATGCGAAACAGTGTATCGAAATCATTGACGCTGCCTGACGGGTTGTAATCGCCGAACCACCAGAACCAGTCGGAGCTTTCACACACAGCCAGTTGTTTTTCGATACGCGCACGTTTCGCTTTAGTAAACTTTGCTCCAGCCGTCACCTCATCATAGGTCTGTTTGGCATCAACCAGCAGATCCCAGGCGCGGTTTTTATCTTCGCTGCCGATCCAGGTCGAGAAAGTACCATACACCCAACTGCCCGCCACCAGCGAGGTGAGTGGCTTTTCACGAATAGTATGATCCATCTCCGCATAAGTAGAGACCCTGATTTTTTTGCTTTTGATCAATGCCTTGTAGAGCCCGTCGAGGAAATAATGGCCGTTGTTCGGGTAGTATTCCCATGCATTCTCACCGTCGAGAATAACCGAAATGACATGTTTTTCAGCATCTTCGCCAAGGCCATCTGCAATTGTTTCGACATGTTTGACAAAGTCGGCTACTGCATCATCCGCGTGCCAGTCACTGTATTCAAAACCGATCAGATCCGAGAGACCATCGTCACGAAAATAGATCCGGGGATTCAACTCTTTGAGTCGGTATGGCATAAACAGCGGGCGTACTCCTGTCGCATCATCTGCTGTGCAGCTGTTCTCTTGCTTGCAGCTGTTTCTCCACAGTGCTTCACCCGAGGCAGTCCACTCGACATGTATCTCATCGAGTTGAGTGATGGCGTCATCGCTGAGACCACCTTCAGAAAGCCATACACCTTTGGGCTTGCGGCCAAAAAAACCTTCAAAAACCTCGATGCCATGCTGCAGGTGCCAGCGGGAGCGTTCCTCTCCTCCGGGATATCTACTGTTTTCAGGCGCTGGGTCTTCAGGCTGGGCGTCGCGCATGTTGGCGAAATCATTCAGCAGAGGAACGATCGGATGCGCATAGGGGGACATCGAGAGTTCAATCTGACCACTCTCAGCCAGCGTCCTGTAGCGTGGAATCAATCCCGCTATCGCTTCGTGAATCACCTCGATCAGCGTTTTACGGTCCTGCAGTGAAAACTGCTTGCTCTTCTCCATCAGCGACTTGACGACATCACTCTGCTTCAGGGAGCAGCCCAGCCAGGCGATGTGGTACCACATCAGCAGGTCGATAAAAAACTGCTCATGCAGATAGTCGAGGCAGAAGCTGCGCATTTCAGGGATCTCTTCCGGCATATCATCAAAGATATGGCTGAGCATGCTGAAGTGCTTGTAGGGATCGATCATGCGCGGCGCATGCGCCCTGCGGCAGGCGTTTATCAGCTGCTGGCGTTCTTCGGAGTGCTTTGGTATTGGCGTAGCACCCGCCAGGGTATTGAGCAGCGGGTCATGCATGGCGGCGCCATCTTTGAGGTAGCCGCGCAATTGCCTGGAGTAGTCATCCAACTGCTCGAGCAGGATCGGCGCAAAGTTGACCACGGTGCGCATCTGCGGGTTATTCTCCAGATGGGCGGCCATATCGGTATAATCCTTGATACCATGCAGATAGACCCATGGCAGGCGGTATTCGCCATCCAGGCCCTCCTGGTAGTAGGGTTGATGCATGTGCCAGCACAGCACCAGGTTGACAGGTTGAGTCATGGGTCTGTTTCCGTGATTAAGATGTGATGCCGGTGAAGAGGTTTTGTCCGAGCATCTCCGGAGTCACCATGACCACCCCTTTGTTGGTGACATGAAAACCCCGGCGCCTGTCTTCATCGTGGTCGACTCCAATTTCTGTGTCTTCGGCAATAAAGCATCCCTTGTCAATGACGGCCTTGTGAATGGTGCAGTTTCTGCCAATGCTGACTTTTGGCAGAATGACGCTGTCTTTGACATGCGCATAGCTGTGGACCTGTGTACCGAAGAAGATGATCGAGCGTTTGATGCGGGCGCCGGAGATAATGACTCCCCCTGCGACCAGTGAGTCAATGGCTTCACCGCGGCGTCCTTTATCGTCAAAAACAAATTTTGCCGGCGGATGCTGTGTTTGGTAGGTCCAGATCGGCCAGTTGCGGTCGTAGAGATTGAGTTCAGGGTCCACCGAGCAGAGATCCATATTGGCTTCCCAGTAGGAGTCGATTGTACCTACATCACGCCAGAAATCAGGGTTGCCCTCCTTGTTGAGGAATGGATAGGCGATTGCCTTGTGGCTTTCAATGGAGTTGGGAATGATGTCCCTGCCAAAATCATTGGATGATGTTTCGTCATCCGCATCGTGCATCAGGACGTTGTAGAGGAATGATGAGGAGAAGATATAGATTCCCATGGATGCCATTGCAGTGCCGGGTTTGCCGGGAATGGAGTCAGGCTCGGAGGGTTTCTCCGTGAACTTGGTGATATTCAACTCTTCATCGACGGACATCACCCCAAAATCGGTCGCCTCTTCACAGGGAACTTCAATGCAGCCGACAGTGAGATCCGCTTCGGAGAGAACGTGCTTCATCAGCATCTTGGAGTAATCCATGGTGTAGATATGATCCCCGCCGAGTACGATGACATAATCCGGAGAGTGACGGTGCATGATATCGATATTTTGAAACAGGGCGTCAGCCGTTCCCTTGTACCACTCCTTCTTCGCGGTGCGCTGCTGTGCAGGCAGTATTTCGACAAATTCACCAATTTCAGCACGCATAAACCCCCATGCGCGGTGCAGGTGGCGAATCAGCGAGTGGGATTTGTACTGAGTCAATACGCCGATGCGGCGCAGGCCGGAGTTGATGCAGTTGGAGAGTGCAAAATCAATAATGCGATATTTGCCGCCAAATGGCACCGCCGGTTTCGCACGCCATTGGGTCAACCCCTTGAGGCGTGAACCCTCGCCCCCGGCAAGCACCAGCACCAGCGTCTTGCGCGTATATTCGGTCGCAGTTTTGGTTTCGACGTAATATTGATAGAGCTTGCTTTGGGTGACCTTTGATGGATTTCTGGCCATGCTTATGACTCCTTTTTATGAAGGGCATATGAAGAAGAATTATTGTGGGGAAATCAGCCTCAGCGCTTCCGCATTGATGAAGATCCCGAGCAGTACTATGTTAGCTATTCTCTTGCAAACTCTGGTTGAGTGCAAACTCAATTATACCTTTCAGACCTGTATCTTCATCAGTGACCAGAAAAAGCGGAGTTTGTGCGGCCAGTGAACTCATGCGGCCTTTGTTCAGAAATGCATCGAGGAAAAACTCAGACTGCAGCCAGTAGGCTGTTTTTGCTGTGACGCCACCAACCAGGTAGATTCCTCCGGTAGGGCGGAACATCAGCACAATGTTTCCGACAAAGGAGCCATAAATCGTGGCATACAGGCGCATCGCTGTGACTGCAGCGAGATTATCTCCCTGCATGGCCTGTTGATTGATCCAGCCGGCAGTCAGTCCGTTGCCATTTGACTCTTTGCAAAAGTTGTAAAGATCGATCAAGCCGGGACCAGAGAGAATTCGCTCGTAGGAGACACGGTCATATTTTTTTTCGAGATAGTCATACAACTCCTCCTGTATATCATCTCCGGGGGCAAAGTCGACATGCCCGCCCTCTGTCGCAAAGGCGCGAAAATTTGATTGCAGCCAGTGCATATAGGCGACCCCAAGGCCGGTTCCGGCGCCGATAACAGCGCGTGGTCCCAGAGGTTCGACGGGGGCGTCATTGAGAGTGATCAGTTTTGATGGCTCGACGACTGTTGTTCCTAGTGCTGCCGCCTGGAAATCATTGATAAAGATGACCTCTTTAATATTGAACTGCTCAGCAAGATGCTTGCGATGCAGACTCCAGTCGATATTGGTCAGTGTGACACTCTCGCCCCTGAGCGGGGCGGGAAGGGCGAGACACATGAGTGAGATCGTTGAGATATCACCACACTCGGCAATAAAACTCGCCAGCAGGGTTTCAAAGTCGGGAAACCGGGCATTGACATGGCTTTGCTGATGACGGATCACAGCTTCTCCTGTCGCTGGGCGCTCGATCCATGCCAGTCTGCTGTTGGTTCCGCCAATGTCTGCAACGATGATGTTCATGATGCTACTGGATTGCCGCGGTTACTGCGCCTATCCTTGGGCTCCACCCTACGGGCCGCACTTCGTGCGTTCAAAACCACTCCCGGTGTTTTTGTCGCTCGCAATGACAGATTAGTAAAGTTTGATTCATTTGTAATGGTGTGGGCCACTCAAGGATGATCAGCATACACTGTAAATGTGGCAACAATGTTGCGCAGGATCATCTTCAGGGCATATGTTTTCGGCAATAGTCGATTAATCCTGCGGTGGAGCTGTCATGCTCTCCAACAGGGGTGTCGGATTCCAGTTCCTTTTCGATAACCCCTGCCAGCTGCTTGCCGAGTTCGACGCCCCACTGGTCAAAAGAGTTGATGTCCCAGATGACACCCTGTACGAATATTTTATGCTCGTAGAGGGCAACCAGGCTGCCCAGGCTTCGCGGCGTCAATTTATTGATCAAAATTGTGTTGCTTGGTTTGTTGCCGGGAAAGACTTTGTGCGCAACCAGTGAATCAGGCGTATCCCGCGCCACTTCGGCTGCGGTTTTTCCCTTCATCAGCGCTTCAGTTTGCGCAAGGCAGTTGGCCAGCAGAATCGTATGATGCTCTCCTATCGGGTTATGTGATTCGAGAGGAATCATAAAATCTGCGGGAATCATCTGGGTTCCCTGGTGAATCAGTTGATAGAAAGCATGCTGGCCATTGGTTCCCGGTTGTCCCCAGATGATCGGGCCGCTGTCATAATCGAGACTCTCTCCATCGATAGTGACTCTCTTGCCGTTGCTCTCCATATCAGCCTGTTGCAGGTAGGCCGGCAGCAGGCGCAGGGTATGATCATAGGGCAGAATGACATGGCTCGTGGCGGCAAAGAAATTGCGATACCAGATGCCGATCATCGCCATCAGCACCGGCAGGTTTTTTTCAAACGGGGTATTGCGGAAATGGAGATCCATCTCATGGGCGCCCTTGAGCAGCTGTTTGAAATTTTCCATCCCAATGGTGAGTGCAATGGGCAGTCCTATGGCTGACCAGAGTGAATAGCGTCCCCCGACCCAGTCCCAGAATTCAAACATATTGCCGGTGTCGATGCCAAAATCCCGCACGGCTGCAGTGTTGGTCGAGACAGCGACAAAATGGTGCTTGATGACGTCGGTGTTGTTGCCAAAATGATCCAGGAACCAGCGCCTGGCCGTATGCGCATTGGTCATGGTCTCCCTGGTGGTAAATGTTTTGGAGGCGATAATAAAGAGGGTGGTTCCCGGATTGAGTTTATTGAGTGTCTCTACCATGTCGGAACCATCGACATTGGAGACGAAGTGGGCGTTTATCCCCTCTTTCCAGTAGGGTTTGAGGGCGGTTGTCACCATGTGCGGGCCAAGATCCGAGCCGCCGATACCAATGTTGACGATATCGGTAAACTTGTCTCCCGTGAAGCCTCTGCGGACGCCATTGTGGATGGCCTCGGTAAAGTGCTGCATCTGCTCCAGGACACGATTGATGCCGAGCATCACATTTTTGCCGCCCACCATGACTGGTGTATTGGTGCGGTTGCGTAGAGCGACGTGCAACACCGCCCGATGTTCGGTGGTGTTAGTCTGACAACCCGAAAACATCTTCTGGATGGCTTCATCGAGATGGCACTCTGTTGCCAGTGCTGTGAGGTATTTTAGAGTCTTATCGGTGATTCGATTTTTCGAGTAATCCACAAGCAGGTCATTGAACTGCAGAGAAAACCGGTCGAAGCGTCTCTTATCCTCGTCAAACAGATCGCGAAGATGCAGCTTTGAAACGTTTTGGAAATGCGCCTGGAGTGCGCTCCAGGCGGGGAGAGTTGTCAGTCTTGGCTTACTCATTTATTTCTGTCTCATCCCTTATTAAAAATCTACGCAGGAGCTTGCACCTCGATGGGTTCAAGCTTCCAGATCTCGTTGTTATAGTCGGAAATGGTGCGGTCAGTAGAGAAAAAGCCACTGTTGGCTGTGTTCCTGATGCTCATCTGGATCCAGTGCTCCCGATCGCGGAAAGCCGTGGCTGCCATCTCCTGGGAATCGATATAGCTGCCGAAGTCTGCCAGGGTCATCCACGGATCATGGGGGGTTTTCAGCGAGGCGATGAGATCATTGAAGATCCTCGGCTCATAGGTGTTGAAATGACCGCTTTCGAGTAGCCCCATGACTGCCGAGAGGCGTGGTTCATTCTCGATCAGCGCCTGTGGGTTATAGTGATAGCGAAGTTCCTCGACTTCATTTTCACGCAAGCCGAAGAGGAAAAAGTTCTCCTCTCCGACTGCATCGAGGATTTCGATATTGGCGCCATCATAGGTGCCGATGGTGACGGCGCCGTTCATCATGAATTTCATGTTGCCGGTGCCGGATGCCTCTTTTCCGGCTGTCGAAATCTGTTCCGAAAGATCGGTTCCGGGAGCGATGATCTCCATGCTGGAGACGCAGTAGTTGGGAAAAAAGACAACCTTCAGCAGATCTCCGACGTCCGGATCGTTGTTGACCACGTTGGCAACATCATTGACCAGTTTGATGATGTTTTTCGCCATGAGATAGCCTGGAGCCGCCTTGCCGCCAATGAGAACACAGCGTTTGGTCCAGTTGTGAGTGTCTCCCTGCTTGATACGATTGTAGAGATGGATGATGTGCAGGACATTTAACAGTTGACGCTTGTATTCATGAATGCGTTTGACCTGGACATCAAACATGGCGTCGGTGTTGAATGTGACGTCGCACTCCTGTTCTACCAGATCGGCAAGCCGCTGCTTATTCTGTTGTTTGATCTGATGCCAGCGCTGCTGGAATTTGCTGCTCTTTTTTGAGGTGTAATTATTGAGCGCTTTTATATGCGAGAGATCTGCAATCCATTCACTGCCGATCGTCGTGGTAATAAGCTCTGTCAGCAGGGGGTTGGCATGGGCGATCCAGCGGCGAGGCGTTACGCCATTGGTCTTGTTATTGAATTTTTCAGGCCACATCTGGTAAAAATCATGAAATAGTCCGCTTTTGATCAATGCGGAGTGAAGTGCAGCCACACCATTCACGGAGAAACTGCCGACAATCGCAAGGTATGCCATGCGTACGGATTTTTGAGCTCCCTCTTCAATAATCGACATGCTTTGCAAACGCGAGACGTCACCGGGCCAGCGCATCGCCACCTGATGTAGAAAGTCTGCATTGATTCTGTAAATAATCTCCAGGTGCCGCGGCAGTAGTCGTTCAAACAGTCTCACCGGCCACTTCTCCAGTGCTTCGGGAAGCAGCGTATGGTTGGTGTAGGCCATGGTGCGGGTAGTGATCTGCCAGGCCTTGTCCCAGCTGAGGCGCTTCTCATCGACGAGGATGCGCATCAGTTCCGCTACGGCGATGGTGGGATGGGTATCGTTCATCTGGAAGACATTCTGTGCAGCAAAGTTGGAGTAGCTACGGCCCTCAACCTTGTCCCACTGGCGAAAAATGTCCTTGAGACTGGCTGCTGCGAGGAAGTATTGCTGGCGCAGGCGCAACTCTTTGCCGCATTCACTTGCGTCATTGGGATAGAGCACCATGGTGATGTGTTCGGCATCGTTTTTCTGCGCAACCGCTTCAGGGTAGCTGCCGGCGTTGAACTCATCCAGATTGAACAGGTCTGTTGCGGTTGCCTTCCACAACCGCAGCGTATTGACGACGTTGTTGTTGTAGCCGGAAACCGGTACGTCGTAGGGGACGGCAAGCACATCATCTGTCTCTATCCAGCGGACCCTTTGTTGGCCATTGTGATCGATGTCATGGTAAGTGCGTCCTCCAAACTGAATCTGCTGAATATACTCCGGGCGCTCCAGTTCCCACGGATTGCCGTTGCGCAGCCAGTGATCAGGCTCTTCCAGTTGACGGCCATCCTCGATGATCTGACGGAACATGCCGTATTCATAGCGAATTCCATAGCCGGTAACCGGCAGTCTCAGGCTTGCGCAACTGTCCATGAAGCATGCGGCAAGGCGACCGAGACCGCCGTTGCCGAGACCTGCATCGGGTTCCAGTTCAAGTATGCGCTCAAGTTCGTTGGTGACTTTCTGCATCGCTTCGGCGGTTTGCTCCTGAATGCCGAGATTTAACAGATGATTTCCCAGAGAACGTCCAATGAGAAATTCCAGTGATATATAGTAGGCTCGCCTGACGCCCTTTTTTTTGTGTTGCAGCCAGGTGTTGCGCCAGTCCGTCATGACGCGCTTGCGAATCACCAGCGAGAGGGTCTCATAGAGATAGTAGGGGTCGCAGCCCAGAAAACGTCCCAGATGGTAGATCAGGGTGTGATCGAAATCTTTTTCCAGCGAGTCCGGATCTACCGGAAGTTCACGGATATCGGAGGGGTTGCAATGATCGGTATTGATTCTTTTATTCATTAGGGGGGGTTAGGTTTTAGGTTTTAAGTTTTAGGTTTGTCACTAACGATCTCATAGTGTGCTGAATAGTTGCCATATGTTTTGGGTTTACTGCTATTTCTGCTGGTAGAGGGCGAGGTAGCTTGCGGCGCTTTGGGTCCAGCTGAAGTCCTGCTGCATGCCGGTGCGTACGATTTGCTTCCAGCAGTCGCCATCTTCATAGCAGGCGATAGCCCTTTCGATGGTGTATTGTAACGCGGCGGTAGAGGGTTGGTTGAAGACAAAGCCGGTTGCGCTGTTGTTTAATATTGTTTCACCATTGGTATCGACAACGGTATCGGCAAGTCCGCCGGTATGATGAACGATCGGCGGTGTTCCATAACGCAGGCTGTATAGTTGGTTGAGGCCGCAAGGTTCGAAGCGCGATGGCATCAGAAAAAGGTCGGCGCCGGCTTCGATACGGTGAGCCAGTCCTTCGGAATAACCGAGATAGAGTAACACCTGTTCAGGGTAACGGCGTGCAAGTTCAGTAAAGGCGTATTCATAGGCATCCTGTCCCGAGCCGAGAATGATGAAGCTGGCATTGCTGTTCTCGATGAGAGGCGGAATAACCTCGGCGATCAGATCTATCCCCTTCTGCTCCACCATGCGTCCAATAAAACCGATAAGGGGAGTATGCAGGCGCTCGTTTGTTGCTTCTAGCCCCATCTCTGTCAACAAAGCTGCCTTATTCTCGCATTTGCCTTTGAAGGTTCTCCATTTGTGAGAGTAGTGCGAGGAGAGGTATGCATCGCTCTTGGGGTTCCATGCGTCTTGATCGACTCCATTGAGGATACCGCTCAGCTTGTATTCAATCGAGTGCAGTACACCCTCAAATCCATAGCCGAATTGTGACGTCAGGATTTCTTTTGCATAGGTGGGGCTGACGGTTGTCACCTGGTCGGCGTAGATGACTCCCGCCTTGAGCATGGAGAAATTATTGTAGAATTCCAGTCCCTCGGCGCTCCACCATAAATCAGGAAGTCCCAGGCTGATGTAATCATGATGTGAAAAAATGCCGCCATAGGCGAGATTGTGAATCGTATAGACTGCTTTCGGTGCGTCCTGCTGGTGTTTCAGCAGCGCGGGTATCAGGCCTGTCTGCCAGTCGTGGCAATGAACGACATCCGGCTGCCAGCCGATATCGACAACGGAAGATGTCAATGCGGCGACAGCACGCGAGAATACTGCAAAACGCTCGGCATTATCCGGCCAGTCATAACCGTCAGGATGCTGATAGGGATTTCCCGGCCGGCCAAAGAGCTGCGGGCAGTCAACCAGGTAAAGCGGTACGTCGAGAGATGTGTCGTTGCTCTGCAGGATGCGCACGCTATGCGTCCGTTCCATGCCAATGACATCTATCCAGGCGATGATTTTTGATTGCGGAGCCTTCTCGAGAAGAGCGCGATAGGCAGGCAGAATAACCCGAACGTCGGCGCCGGCTTCATTCAGTGCGCGTGGAAGACTGTAGATGACGTCGCCTAGTCCGCCTGTTTTTATCAGCGGATAGGCTTCACTGGCAGCGAATAGAACTTTCATGATCTCTCAGCTTTGCGTTGACGGAGAAGAGACATTCGCTGTTCCCTGCAGCAAATGGCCGTCTTATATGCGCACATAATAGCGCAAATGGAGAAAATTCAGGAATCGAATAAGGTAACAGCAGGAAAAAACGCTTCATAGACTCTTTGCCAACTGCCAACTGCCAGCTTCTAACTCCTGCCGACAGCCCCTTTTCCGATCCCCTCGTAAGCATAGACTTCGAAATGACTCCGCGGATAACGCCTCTTCAGTGAGTCGGCAATATGCTGCGCCAGATTCTCGACTGTTGAGTCGCTGTCGATCAGATAACAGCTGTCAGCAGGAAGCTGCAGTTTAAACTCCCCCTGGGATGCCTGGTAGCGGTAGGTCTGTTGCTGGTGATTTTCACTGATCAGATCTTCTCTGCTGCCGATATAAATATCCCGCCATTTAGCAGCCCAGTCACTTTCAAGCTGGGGATCACGGACGCCGTTGCGCCGGATTTCTATGATAGAGCGGTGACCGTGAGCAATCCTCTGGCAATTTCCAGCGTGACGTTTGAGGCCGTGACTGTAGTGATAAAAGGAGCCTTCGATATGCTCGGGTGAGAGCATGATTTCCAGTTGTGAGACATTCGCGGGCATCTCCTTTAACAGTGAGTCAGTGATGGCTGCGGCTACTGTTTCGTGGCTGACACGCGTCGCCGGCAACAGGCACAGTGCTGAAGCAGGGGAGTCATGTTCAATTGTGGCACAGTCGCCGTATTCAAAAAACACCGTGCAGCGCTCTCGATGCTGTGTGAGCGCCACGGCAGAAGATTTTAACGGTACGATCAATTTGTGGTCGAACGCCAGGTCGACCAGCTGTTTGACCTGGCGTTTGACAGCAGAAAAATCGAGCACCATTCCCTGCTGGTCGAGATCGCCGGTGAGGCTGATATCCAGTCTCCAGCTCTCACCAAGAAGCCCTCTTTGTGCATGAAGATAGGAGAAGTCGACGACTGTCAGGCCTTTGACAAACAGCGTACTCAAGGTCTTTTCCTTTTACTGCGGCGGGAACGGATCCTGGATTGATATGCTGATATCTGCTGCATGATCAATGAGAAGGGGAGTTGCTTGAGACTGCCATAGTGTTTGATAGCGCGGTTTACCAGATCGATCACATTTTCAATACTGGAGGGGGCGGGCTGTCCGGGATTGAGCGCGACATGCAGGCCGCGCAAGCCGCCAACCTGGATGCGAATCGCCTTGCCATGCGGCAGCAGGTTCATGTGCTCTTCAGGGCTTGCCCGCAGCGCAAAACGCGCCTGGGTACGCAGCACTTCAAGCAGTTGCAGACAATGCTGCTGTCCCGTATCTGAATTGCAATGCACGCCTTCTCGCTCGGCGATACAGAATTTATGTGCTTCACTGCATTGGCATTGCAGAGTCAGAATCGCTTTTTCAAAGGCACAGAAACGTTCATTGATGTCTTGATAGGTTTGGCGAAAGGCATCCTGGTCCATACTAGGATCCTTGAGTCGCTGAAATCTTTACAAATGAGTTGAATTTAAAAAATGACTCTCGCCAAGACGCCAAGAACGCAAAGGTTTTTCTTTGCGAGCTTGGCCTACATGGATGGTCATTCCGGGCTCCTGCCCTCTTGTGACACTCGTACATCCCTGTACGACGTAGGTCAGGGGCGTAAGCAGGCCGTTCCTGCGCGTCCATGCGCTCACGGCATTTGTACATCCGTATACGGCAGATGCGGAAGCTTTGCGCCTTTGCGAGAGAAAATGTTTTTTTCATGCCTTGTCAGTCTGCTCAGGATTCCGCGTGTTTATTCTTGAAGCGGTGTATCAGGCGACGGTCGCGTTTGCCTGGACGTCCAGGCGGCCTGGCGGGGGAGGCGGCGCGCAACAGGCGCTGCTGCTCGATCACTGTCTCGCGTTGGGAAATACTCCCGGCTGCTTCACTATAAAAGGTTCGTGTCTCGGATGCAGGACGGCGCTGTTTTGGAATGATCAACACCTCGATATTCCACTCCAGCGCGCCTTTGTGAATGCGCACCAGGGCGCCGGGTTTGACCTCCCTGCCGGGTTTGGTGCGCTGACCATGCAGATGGATTTTGCCGCCGTTGATCGCCTCGCAAGCCAGCTTGCGGGTCTTGAAAAAACGCGCCGCCCACAGCCATTTATCGAGACGCATGTTGTCAGGTGACTGCATCTTCCTCGATTTCATCACCAAGACCGAGCAGGTCGTTGAGTTTGCCATCCATCTCCAGTGCGGCCATATCATCGAAGCCGCCGACATGAAAATCATCAATAAAGATTTGCGGCACTGTTCGCCGCTTGCTGAGCTCTACCATTTGCGCCATCTTCGAGTGATCCAGATCGATTCTGATCTCCTCATATTCGACACATTTGCGGCTCAACAGATCTTTGGCGCGTACGCAGTAGGGACAATAAGCAGTGCTATAGACAACAACCTTGGGCATTCTTACACCTGAGAAAAAGAGAGAATAAAAAAGAATTGGGGCAATCCTAACAGCGAAGTATTATAACGTTTATCAATGGATATG
Source organism: Chromatiales bacterium (assembly GCA_030145485.1). Taxonomy (GTDB): domain Bacteria; phylum Pseudomonadota; class Gammaproteobacteria; order Chromatiales; family Chromatiaceae; genus Sva-25. Next base: position 382 of record JAQYVP010000165.1, on the reverse strand, counting down.
TGCGCAAATGCTGTTAATCGTAGGGTTTTCATGGCGGAAGCCATTGTGAAATGAGACACCCGGAAAGAAAATGGAGCGTGCCCGGGGTTCAGGATGATCTATACTGCAAGTGAAGCGAAATCAATTTAGACAAAGAGGAAATTCGAGATGTTTTTGCGGGATAAAAAAAGTAATGACCTTGTGGAAATCACCGATGTGGGTGCGTTGTTTGATCCAGATAAAGATGCAGTATCCGGTCGTTTTCATGCCGGCGAGGAGATGCAGGATGTCAATGCATTCAGCAAGACTGAGCTGGTTTTTCCATCAGGCGAGTCTCTGCCGCGTTGCTGGGTCGATGTCCATTACCGGGATTAAAGGGCAGTTCGCAGGCTGTCAATAAGCG
>JAQYVP010000150.1 GCA_030145485.1 Chromatiales bacterium | reverse complement strand
CCAACAGCAATCCAGCGTCCCTTGGCGAGTATTGGCATGTTGTGAAACACCGTAGGGCGTCCCGAATCATCACGCCGCGTGACAATTTCACCTTCCGGTTTATTGTAGATAATAATATGGTGTGCATCTTGTTGAAGGCGTTTGTTACTCACTGAACGGCCATCGACCTTGACGTGATCCTCCTCATTGATGCGATCTCCGAGTTGGGCCGGTGCACCATTAACAATGATACGCCCGTCACGAATCCACTGCTCGATGGCGCGTCTTGATCCCAGGCCGGCATTCGCCAGCACCTTTTGAATACGCTGTTTGGTTGTCATTGCAGCAGTTGCTCTGCATCCTGAGGCTGCACGGTTTCCTGCCGTGCACCTGCCTGTTGATCCATTTCAGGATCAGGCAGATCAAGCTCCGGATTGATCACATCAAACTCCCTGATTTTAGCAAGCGGCGGCAGATCATCGAGCCCTCTGAGGCCAAAGTAGTCGAGAAATTCCCGCGTGGTGGCATAGAGTGACGGCCGTCCGGGAACATCACGTTTGCCCACCACGCGAACCCAGTCTCTCTCCAACAACGTCTTGATGATATTGGTGCTGACGGCTACGCCACGCACATCTTCAATTTCCCCACGGGTTAGCGGCTGCCTGTAAGCAATCAGAGAGAGAGTCTCCAGCAAAGCCCGCGAGTAGCGCGCCGGTTTTTCATCCCACAGGCGTGATATCCAGGGAGAATACTCCTTGCGCACCTGGATACGCCAGCCGCTGCTGACCTCCACCAAATCAACTCCGCGTTGCTGATAATGCTGCTGCAACTGCATTAACACCTCAACAAGCTGTTGCCGATGCGGTTGTTCATCATCCGCAAACAGCAGCAGCAGGCGTTCGAGGCTCAGTGGTTTTCCTGCTGCAAGCAGCGCCGCCTCGACAATATTGCTGATTTTCTGCGTATTCATTCTGTATTCATACTCTATTCATTCTCAGCGAGGCTACTGGCCTTGACATGAATAACACCGAATGCGTCAATCTGCACCAGCTCAATCAGACTCTCTTTGATCAATTCAAGAATCGCCATAAATGTGACTACGACTCCCATGCGGCCCTCTCTCATCTCAAACAGCTCGGTAAAATCAGTGAACCCGGTTGAGCCGACACTGGCGAGCACATTGGACATACGTTCGCGTACGCTCAACACCTCACGCTCTATCTGGTGACTGCTGAAGAGATCGGCGCGCCGCATCACTTCGTGAAAGGCAAACAACAGATCTTTCAACTCGACATCCGGCAGTGGATGTTCACTCTGTTTATGCGGCGCCACGACCTCAACCTGATGCAGGTCGCGCTCCATTCTTGGCAGCTCGTCGATATCTACTGCCGCCTGTTTAAAACGCTCATACTCCTGCAGACGCCGTACAAGCTCCGCGCGGGGATCCCCCTCCTCCTCCTCATCCTCGTGTCTGGGACGGGGCAGAAGCATACGTGACTTGATCTCTGCCAGCATAGCCGCCATCACCAGGTACTCGGCGGCAAGTTCCAGGCGCATATTCTCCATCAGGGCGATATAGTCAACATATTGCCGGGTGATGTCGGCAATCGGGATATCGAGTATATTGAGATTCTGCTTGCGGATCAGGTACAACAGCAGATCAAGGGGGCCTTCGAAGGCTTCCAGAAAAACCTCCAGCGCATCAGGCGGGATATAGAGGTCTTTAGGCGGTTCCAGCAGCGGCTCGCCATGCACCATCGCAAAGGGCAGTTCCTGTTGCTGCCGGGGAGTTTGCTGCTCCATCTCAGAGCATCTCCAGCGACATTGCATGTCTGACGATATCCATGGTCTCGCGCGCCTCTTCGCGTGCGGTCTCACAGCCTTCGTTGATGATATTGCGCACCACATCCGGCTGCTCTTCGAATTCCCTGACGCGCTCCTGCATGGGACGCAACTCCTCGAGCACAGCATCGATAACCGGCTGTTTGCAGTCAACACATCCGATAGAGGCCGAGGTACACCCTTGCCGCACCCAGTCGCGCATGTTGTCGTCGGAATAGACCTCGTGGAATTGCCATACCGGGCACTTTGCGGGATCGCCCGGATCCGTGCGGCGTACACGCGCAGGATCTGTCGGCATGGTGCGCAGCTGCTTGCTGAGTTCATCGGCATCGGCGCGCAGCGAAATGGTATTGCCATAAGATTTTGACATCTTCTGCCCATCCAGCCCCGGCATTTTTGACGCTTTGGTCAACAGTGGCTGCGGCTCCGGCAGCAACACCTTGCCGCCGCCCTCCAGGTAACCATAGAGGCGATCCTTGTCGGCAACAGTGATGTTTTGCTGTCCCTCCAACAACGCCCTGCCTGCAGAGAGTGCTTCATCATCCCCCTGCTCCTGCCAGGCATTGCGATAACGCTGGTAGAGCCTGGCATTCTTCTTTCCCATCTTTCTCATCGCCGCTTCAGCCCTGGCGACAAAATCGGTTTCACGCCCATAGATATGGTTGAAACGTCTTGCAACTTCACGCGTCAGCTCCACGTGGGAAACCTGGTCTTCACCGACAGGAACCAGGCCTGCCCTGTAAAGCAGAATATCGGCGCTCTGTAGCAGCGGATAGCCAAGAAATCCATAAGTCGCAAGATCCCGTTCTTTCAATTTCTCCTGCTGATCCTTGTAGCTGGGTACACGTTCGAGCCATCCCAGCGGCGTAATCATCGATAACAGCAGGTGCAATTCGGCATGTTCAGGGACGCGTGACTGCACAAAGATGGTTGCTTCATTGGGATTGACACCGGCGGCAAGCCAGTCAACCACCATCTCATGGGTGCTTTGAGGAATCCCGGTCGGATCGTCGTAGTGGGTGGTCAATGCATGCCAGTCGGCGACAAAAAAGAAGCAGCGGTATTCGTGCTGTAATTCGACCCAGTTTTTCAGAACACCATGATAGTGACCAAGATGTAAACGTCCGGTCGGACGCATGCCGGAGAGAACCCGCGCATGCTGGGATGCGATTTTGTTCAGCGAGATATCAAAGTCCATAGAATCTTCAGTTCAAACCAATAAGTGTAAAAACGATGCGATTAATGATATTCATCATAGCAAAAAGCAGCGGACTGAGGATGCCGGTAAACATCAACCCCATGATAATAAACAGGCCATAGGGCTCTATTTTTTCAAATGCTTGTGACAGCTTATACGGAAGCCAGGAGTTGAGAATGCGTCCTCCATCCAACGGCAACAGGGGTAGCAAATTCAACGCCGCAAGGATGGAGTTAATCAGGATGCCAAATTTTGCCATGGCGCCGACAAAACTATTGACAAAATATTCTGGTCCGGATGTCATCAGAATCACTTTTGCAACCACTGCCCATGCAAGCAACATCAGCAGGTTGGATGCCGGTCCGGCAAAAGCGACCAGCGCCGTGTCGCGTCGGATATTGCGCAAACGGGAGAAGTTGACCGGCACAGGTTTTGCCCAGCCGAATGCAAAATTGAAGCCGCTGAGAATATAGATGGCAATTGGAACCACGATGGTCCCGATTGGATCGATATGCTTGAGGGGGTTGATGGTCACACGCCCCATCATATAAGCGGTATTGTCGCCGAGGCGATGGGCGACCCAGCCATGCGCCGCTTCATGCAGGGTGATTGCCAGTAGTAATGGCAGTGCAGCAGCCGCGATAGTCTGGATGGTTGATAATTCGTTCATGCGGGGATTATACCTGCCATTGATTCCAGCAGGAGGAAAAAAGAGGTGGTAAAAAACTTTTTTTGATCTTGTAAATTAATCCGATTCAGGAGATAAAATAAAGCCGCACTTCCCGGCAGACGGGAAGTGCGGCTCAACTACAATGGATTACTTGCAGTTTTTAGATGCAGGCGCAGCCGCTTTTGGTGCTGCAGCCGAAGGCCTCGCGGGAGCGGCGCTGCGTGGACCATAACCGTATGGACGGCCATAGCCATATGGACGACCATAACGACC
>JAQYVP010000047.1 GCA_030145485.1 Chromatiales bacterium | reverse complement strand
GCATAACCGAGCAGGCCGATCGACAGAATCACCATGGTAACCAGCACTTCGATGAGCGAGGAGCCGGCGTGTCGTATGAAGTGCGGAAAATAGCAGGGTCTGAAATGCATCGATGAGACTCCGTTCAGTGATGCTTCATGTGAACCTTGTGAATGATTTACATGAGTGGAAAATCCTTTCCACTTTGTTGCTGGTTTGATGATAGAAACAACCACAACTGCAGATGAATCTCTCTGCAGTATAGAACACTCCGCGAAAGTTACAAGAAGATAGCGCACATTGCAGCAATTCTAATTATAGAGAGAGGCTCACCACAAAGGACACGAAGAGCACGAAGGCATATTTGTAATCAGTTGATTCTTCGTGGCCTTCGTGTGCTTCGTGGTAAAAATCTTTTATGATATCGACACTTTGTTGGTACATTGAGAAATGCTACGCAAATTGACAGATTTGTATCAGCACATGATAATCTTACCTACAGGTAGTATTTGATTTGACATCGGTTTTACCTGAGAATGCCTGTTGAAAACAAGAACTATGAAGGCGATCCAATGAATCTACACGAATACCAGTCCAAAGGGCTGTTTCGCAATTATGCTATTCCGGTTCCGGATGGCGTTGCCATCGTCGATGCTGCAGACGTGGCGAATGTTGCAGAGTCACTGGGAGGCGACCGCTGGGTGGTGAAGGCTCAGGTGCATAGTGGAGGGCGGGGCAAGGCTGGTGGTGTGGTGCTAACCGACAGTCTGCAGCAGGCGTACAATGAAACACAACGCATGCTGGGGTCTGTGTTGACGACGCATCAGACAGGCCCGGGGGGACTGCCTGTTCACCAGGTATTGATCGAGAAGCCTACGGCGATTGCGACAGAGCTCTATTTGAGCGTGCTGGTGGACCGCGCCACGCGGCGGGTCGCATTCATGGCCTCAAAAGCGGGTGGCATGAACATCGAAGAGGTAGCGGCGACCACGCCTGAAAAGATCATCACCATCTCTGTCAATCCGGTGGTTGGCCTGCAGGCCTATCAATGTCGGCAGGTCGCCTTTGCCTATGGTCTCGAGGGTGGACAGATCCGTGAACTGCAAGCGATCATGCTGGCGCTCTACAAGCTCTTTGTGGAGAAAGATGCCAGCCTTATCGAGGTCAATCCGCTGGTGGTGGACGAGGAGGGACATCTGCTGGCGCTCGACGCCAAGATCAATCTCGATGACAATGCCCTCTATCGTCATGCCGATCTGCTGCAGATGCGTGACCTGAGCCAGGAGGATGCGCGCGAGGCGGCCGCAGCGGAGCATCAGCTCAACTACATCAGCCTCAACGGCACGATAGGTTGTATGGTCAATGGCGCTGGCCTGGCGATGGCGACCATGGATCTTGTCAAGCTGCATGGAGCGGAGCCCGCCAACTTTCTGGATGTTGGTGGAGGCGCCACAGCCGAACGCGTCGCTGAAGCATTCAAACTGATTCTTTCGGACGACAATGTCAAAGCGGTGCTGGTGAATATCTTTGGCGGTATCGTCCGCTGTGACCTGATTGCCGAGGGAATTATCGCTGCAGTCAAGGAGGTTGGCATCAGTGTGCCCGTAGTTGTCAGGCTGGAAGGCACCAATGCACAACAGGGGCTCGAGATGTTGAACAACAGCGGCCTGAATCTGGAGACGGCAGAGGATCTGACTGCTGCGGCGCAAAAAGTCGTTGCGCTTGCTGCGGGCTAAACAACGTAGGATGCTGCGGAGGTACGAAGCTTCCGCGTCCTGCTTACGCCCCTCACCTACGTCCATGTAGGCGAAGCGCATCAATTGCGATTGTATAGTATTGGGGCTTGCCGTGGGAGCGGTCTTCTGACCACGATTGAACGGGCAAAATTTGGATAATGAATCACTATGAGCATACTGGTCAATAAACACACCAAAGTCATCTGCCAGGGTTTCACCGGCAAACAGGGGGCTTTCCACTCCGAACAGGCGCTTGCCTACGGCACCAACATGGTCGGTGGCGTCACACCCGGCAAGGGCGGACAAACACATCTCGATCTTCCGGTTTTTAATACAGTACATGATGCGGTGTCACAGACCAGCGCCGAAGCCACAATGATCTATGTGCCTGCCGCCTTTGCTGCAGATGCTATCCTGGAGGCAGCGGATGCAGGCATCAAGGTGATCGTCTGTATTACCGAGGGTATCCCGGTGCTGGATATGTTGAAAGTCAAGGCAGCACTGGATGGCAGTGACTCAATTCTGATCGGCCCCAACTGTCCGGGCGTGATCACTCCCGGAGAGTGTAAGATTGGTATCATGCCGGGCAACATACACCGGCAGGGCAGGGTGGGAATCATCTCCCGTTCAGGCACGCTAACCTATGAGGCAGTTTTTCAGACCACCAACGAGGGTCTGGGTCAGAGCAGTTGCATCGGCATTGGCGGTGACCCCATCCACGGCATGAGCTTTATCGACTGCCTCGAGCTGTTCGAGCAGGATGCACAAACCGAAGGCATTGTGCTGGTCGGTGAGATTGGAGGTACGGCGGAAGAACTTGCAGCTGATTATATTCAGCAGCATGTCAGCAAGCCCGTGGTGGCCTATATTGCCGGAGTGACAGCGCCGCCGGGCAAGCGTATGGGACACGCCGGGGCAATCATCAGCGGCGGTGGCGGTACCGCGGATGGAAAATATGCAGCTTTGGAAGCAGCAGGAGTTGCCACGGTGCGTTCACCGGCGGAGATTGGCCGGCGCATGGCGGAGCTGTTGAAGTAATCAATATCGCATGCGTAGGACGCAGAAGCTTCGCAAGCTCAATCTGTATATGCTGGAAGAGTACCTGAATATGCGCATAGCACTGGCACAACTCAATCTGCTGGTCGGTGATGTCAAAGGCAATGCCGATCTCATCATCGATGCAGCGGTCATGGCGCGCGATGAACAGCAGGCCGACCTGATCGTCTTTCCGGAGCTGACCCTGACAGGCTACCCGCCGGAAGATCTGCTGCTGCGCCCGGAACTGATCGAGCGTGTGCAGATGGAGATCGCCATGCTGATTGAAGAGATCGATGGTATTACTGTCATTTTTGGCTATCCGCGTCAGGGCGAAGAGGGCCTCTACAATAGCGCCGGTGTGCTGCACAACGGCGCTATCATTGCCGAGTATGACAAGGCGCTGCTGCCCAACTACAGCGTGTTTGATGAGAAGCGCTACTTCGTTGCCGGTAACAGCGCCTGCGTGGTTGATATCTGCGGCATCAAGGTCGGCATCACCATCTGTGAAGATATCTGGTACAACGAGCCTGCCCAGCGAGCCAAAGCAGCAGGTGCGCAGCTGCTGGTCAATCTCAATGCCTCACCATTTCACACCGGTAAGCCCAGCGAACGTGAGCAACTGGTCGCCCGGCGGGCGCGTGAAAATGGTATGCCAATCGTCTATGTTAATCTGGTCGGCGGTCAGGATCAACTGGTCTTCGATGGTGGCTCCTTCGTCATGAATGCCGCGGGGGATGTCGTGATGCGCAGCAGTTTTTTTTGCGAGGCGCAGCCCGTGGTCAGTTTTGAGGGAGCGACACCGCAACCGTCAGAAGTGATAGAGCACCAGTCTGAAGAGGCTGAAATTTATGCGGCGCTGGTTCTCGGGGTGCAGGACTATGTGTGTAAAAATGGCTTCAGGGGCGTGGTGCTGGGGCTGTCAGGCGGAATCGATTCCGCGCTGACGCTGGTGATTGCCGTTGATGCGCTTGGCGCCGATCGCGTCGAGGTGGTGCTGATGCCATCGCGCTATACCGCTGATATGAGCAACGAGGATGCGATCAAACAAGCGCAGGCGCTCGGCGTCAAATACCGCATCATTCCCATCGAGCCGGCCTTCAGGGCATTTCTCGGCATGCTTGAAGATGAGTTTTCCGGACTGGCTGAAGATGCCACCGAGGAGAATATCCAGGCGCGCTGCCGCGGTATCATCCTCATGGCGCTGAGCAACAAAAGTGGCAGGATGCTGCTGACGACCGGTAACAAAAGCGAGATGTCGGTGGGCTATGCGACCCTCTATGGTGATATGGCAGGCGGTTTCGCACCCATCAAGGATGTACCGAAAACCATGGTCTATCGTGTTGCGAAATACTGCAACCGCGGTGGAGAGGTGATTCCTGAGCGGGTCATTACGCGACCGCCATCGGCAGAACTGAAACCTGATCAGGTAGATAGCGACAGCCTGCCGGATTATGCTATCCTCGACGAGATTTTGCGGCGTTACATCGAAAAGGATGAGTGTGTGGAGAAGATCATCCAGGCAGGCTTTGAGGCAGCGACCGTGACACGCATCACGCGCATGGTGGATAACAATGAATACAAACGCCGCCAGGCTCCTCCCGGTGTACGCATCACAAGGCGGGCGTTCGGACGCGACCGGCGCTATCCGATTACCAGCGGCTTTTAATCAGCGGTCTGGGACTACATAGACCACGCAGGATGTGCCGAGGTACAAAGTGCATCAATCATAAAATATAAGCCTCAACTCTCTGAAAAAAGGGGCAGGGCGCAGCAGCACAGGAAACAGCAATGAAGAAACTAGAAGTCATCATCAAACCATTCAAACTTGACAACGTCCGCGAAGCACTCTCGGACATCGGCATTACCGGTATGACCGTCACCGAGGTTAAGGGATTTGGCCGTCAGAAAGGCCATACCGAGCTCTATCGCGGTGCGGAATACGTCGTCGATTTCCTCCCCAAGGTAAAAATCGAGATTGTCATCGCAGAAGAGCAGCTGGAGCAGTGCATCGAAACTGTGAAAAATTCGGCTCACACCGGCAAGATCGGTGATGGCAAGATCTTCGTCAGCTCGATCGAGAAGGTGGTGCGCATCCGCACCGGTGAAACAAATAAGGATGCGATTTAAAGATATTCCGGTTACTTGTAGGATTGATTGATTGAAATGGAATTGGTGACAGGCTCAACGACTCTCTCTCGACACCACATCACAACATTCCAGCATTCAATCCTCGAATGGTTTGACCATCACGGCCGCAAAGACCTTCCCTGGCAGCAAACCCCGACCTCGTACCGGGTATGGGTATCAGAGATCATGCTGCAGCAGACGCAGGTCAGCGTCGTCAAAAATTACTACCCCAACTTCATGCAGCATTTTCCGGACATCACCACGCTGGCAAATGCGCAGCAGGATGAGGTTCTCAGCCTGTGGTCGGGACTGGGATACTACAGCCGCGCCAGAAACCTGCATAAGACAGCTCAAATTGTCCGCGATGAATGCCTGGGAGAACTGCCAGCAACTCTCGGAGAACTCCAGGCGTTGCCCGGTATCGGCAGGTCTACAGCCGGGGCGATTCTCTCGCTGGCGCAGCAGCAGCCGGCTGCTATTCTTGATGGAAATGTCAAACGTGTTCTGGCGCGCTGTTTTGCCATCGCAGGCTGGCCGGGTAAATCATCGGTGCTCACACAGCTGTGGTCGCTCAGTGAACAGCTGACTTCAACAGTGCGTCCGCGTGACTACAATCAGGCGATGATGGACCTGGGGGCTGCGCTGTGCAGCCGCAGCAAGCCGGATTGTCGTCCATGTCCGTTGCATCGACACTGCATTGCCTGCTCACAGGAGCAGCAGCACCTCTATCCTGGAAAAAAAGCCACCAAAAAGCTGCCGCATCGTCATATTAAAATGCTGCTGATCCGTGATGCAGCAGGCCGTATATTGCTGGAGAAACGTCCGCAAACAGGCATCTGGGCCGGTCTGTGGAGCCTCCCTGAAGCTACAGCAGAGAGACAAGCACATACAGCATGTCATCAACTCACCGGTGCGCAGCCGCAACGGATACATACGCTGGAGCAGAGACGTCACACATTTAGCCATTTTCATTTGCATATCCAGCCTGTATTGATGCACCTCACAAAACCTGCACACAGAGTAATGGATAGTGAGAGACTGGTCTGGTATAAACTTGATCAACTGAATTCACTCGGCATTGCAGCTCCTGTGATGCGACTGCTCAAAGAGATTGGAGAGAAAACATGAGCCGTACTATACATTGCGTCAAACTGAATAAAGAAGCTGAAGGACTCGAACGTATTACCTATCCGGGAGAGATGGGCAAGAAGATCTACGAAAATGTATCCAAAGAGGCATGGCAGCAATGGCTGCAGCACCAAACCATGTTGATCAACGAGTACCGTCTTAACCCGCTGGATGCAAAAACCCGCACTTTCATCGAGGAGCAGATGCAAAAATTTTTCTTCGAAGATGAGGAGGCCGAATTGCCACCGGATTTCAAACCGGGAGCATAATAAAAAATGCATCACAACACTTGACTTGAGAGCGCGTAAACGGTTTAATGCGCCCTCGTTGCCCAGGTAGCTCAGTCGGTAGAGCAGAGGACTGAAAATCCTCGTGTCGGCAGTTCGATTCTGTCCCTGGGCACCA
>JAQYVP010000044.1 GCA_030145485.1 Chromatiales bacterium | reverse complement strand
GCATAACCGAGCAGGCCGATCGACAGAATCACCATGGTAACCAGCACTTCGATGAGCGAGGAGCCGGCGTGTCGTATGAAGTGCGGAAAATAGCAGGGTCTGAAATGCATCGATGAGACTCCGTTCAGTGATGCTTCATGTTAACCTTGTGAATGATTTACATGAGTGGAAAATCCTTTCCACTTTGTTGCTGGTTTGATGATAGAAACAACCACAACTTCAGATGAATCTATCTGCAGTATAGAACACTCCGCGAAAGTTACAAGAAGATAGCGCACATTGCAGCAATTCTAATTATAGAGAGAGGCTCACCACGAAGGACACGAAGAGCACGAAGGCATATTTGTAATCAGTTGATTCTTCGTGGCCTTCGTGTGCTTCGCGGACAAAGTCTTTTAAGGAGTTGTCCATAAATAACTTCCCGATATCGGGCAGCAATGTTGTTCGTATTCAAGGCGCAGCAAGGGGCGCATAGCAGGGTTATGTAACTCTTGCTGGAACGCAGAAGACGGACAACAGGGCAAGCAGGATCGGGAAGTTATTTTTGGACAACGACTAAGTGGCGTTAGATGTGGGAGTGATCTTCTGACCACGATTCAAATGCGATAGCATTTTACTCTCATCCACGGAGTTATTGAGATTTTACAAGGCATTTTCTAACCAGTTGATTGTTCGTGGTCTTCGTGTGCTTCGTGGTAAAAATCTTTTAAGATATCGACTTTTTGATTGGTACATTGAAATGATGAAACTGATAGACAAGCTTCCGTTAACTGCGCTGGTGATCGTCGCGCTTACACTCGGGCTGGCGCCATTCACACCACAACCGCATATCGTGGAGAAACTGGGAATGCTGTTCAACGGCTCGCTCAGCAGACCCATCGACATCTTCGACCTGCTGCTGCATGGAGTGCCGTGGCTGTTGCTGGGTTTAAAACTTACCCGCCTGGGCTTTTCTCGCGGCGACTAAGGAGCTGTCCAATAATAACTTCCTCAGCAATTCTAAATGTAGAGAAATACTCACCACGAAGAGCACGAAGGGTTTTTTGTCACCAGTTAACTCTTCGTGTGCTTCGTGGTAAAAGTCTTTTAAGAAATCGGCACTCTTTTGGTACATTGAGAATTGCTAAATGAATCAGCCATCATTTGACCTGTGGCTGCCTATCCTATAAGGTCACAGCGCTTCAGAGTGCCGGGCGGGAGTTACTCCTGCCTGGATAATCGGGAAGTCGGTGCAATTCCGACACTGCCCCCGCAACGGTAATCAGTGAACTGAGAGTTTCAAGCAGTTCACTGTAAGTCCGGAGACCGGCTCAGCATGCAGGTAGTCAACCAGGGAATCTCTCTCTTCTGTTGACTGTATTTCACGAGCGCGGCGGGCGCTCTCTATAGGTACATCCATCATGAAATCAACCATCCCACTGTTGCTGCTGGCAACATCAGGCGCAGCCATGTCGGACCAGGATGAGACACTCATCGTCATCACCGCGACAGGCAACGAAACTCCTCTTGTCGAGACGGCGCCATCGACTACGGTCATTACACGCAGCGATATTGAACGCCATCAATACCAGACAGTCAGCGAAGCGTTGCGTCAGGTTGCAGGAGTCCATGTCGCCCGCAATGGCGGCATCGGGCAGCCGACCTCGGTGTTTATTCGCGGCACTAACTCGAATCATGTGCTGGTGATGATCGATGGTGTCAAGATCAATGACACCACCACACCGAACGGTGCTTTTGATTTTTCCAACCTCATGACCGACGCCATCGAACGCATCGAGGTCGTGCGTGGCCCCCAGAGCACCCTCTACGGTTCCGATGCCATTGGCGGTGTCATCAACATTATTACCAGAAAAGGCAGCACCGCTGGCGGCCCGGTGAGTGGCTCGATCGAGCTTCAGGGCGGCAGTCACAACACCTTCAAGGAGGCTGCCACGCTCTATGGGGGGCATCAGAAAGCGACTTACATGTTGTCGCTGGCAAATATCGACACCGATGGCGAGACTGTCAGCGCACCGGATTATCAGTTTTCTCCTGTCGATGACGACGGCTATCGCAACACCACGCTGACCGCCAGCATTGAACTCAACCCTGTTGAAAATCTGAAATTTGAGTTGAGCGGGCAGTTCATCGACTCGCGTACCGAGTTCGACGCCAGCGCGGATGAATCCCCGATTCCGCAAACAGATCTTGAAAGCTGGTTTATCCACTCGGCTGCCGAGGCGCGCCTGCTCGACGGACAGTGGAGCAGCCGAATCGTGTTCAACCGCAGCAGCAGCGTCAGAGACACTGTCTTTGACTTCCTCGGACTGCCCTCCTCCACCTACTTCGACAGCAAGCGCAATGAGGCGGAGTGGCGCAATGACTTCTATTTGCTGGACAACCATACGCTGACAGCCGGATTCAAATGGGAACAGGAGACAGCCGCAACCTCCTCGGACTTTTCAGCCAGCGATCACCAGGCAACCACCAGGTCGTTTTATCTGCAGGATCAGTTCAGTTATTTTGAGAAGCTGTTTGGCGCCATCGGCGTACGCCATGACGATCACACCGGTTTTGGCGGCGAGACCACCTGGCGCATTGCACCTGTGTACCTGATCGAGCACAGCAACACCAGGATCAAGGCCAGCTATGGCACGGCTTTCAACGCCCCCTCCCTGTTTCAGTTGTTTGATGCGTTTTCAGGCAACCCGGATCTTAAAGCCGAAAAGAGCCGTGGAGCCGAGCTTGGCTTTGACCAGCAGCTGCTGGACAACAGACTCTCACTGGGCGTCACGTACTTTTACAACAAGCTGGATAACCTGATCGATTTCAACAACACCACTTTCAAATACTTTAATGTTCCGGATGTAACAACCAAAGGCATTGAGAGTTTCATCAGCTACCGCTTCAACGATATGTTCAGTGCACGCCTCGATTACACCTGGACGGACACCGAAGATAGCGAAGGCGAACCGCTGTTACGCCGTCCAAAAAACGAAGCAAGCCTGACGCTCAATTACGACCCCTCTGAGAAAATCTCTCTCTCCGGCATCGTGCATTACGTCGGCAGTCGCGACGATTCCATTCGCGGCTCGTTTCCCGTCACCCGCACCACGCTCGGCAGTTATACGACCATTGACCTTACCGCCAGCTATCAATTCAATCATCGCTGGCAGGTCGAGGGAAAAATCATCAATTTAACCGACAAGGAGTATCAGCCTGTTCACGGCTATGCAGGGACGGGATTCGGAGCCTTTATCGGCATCAAGGTGAAGATATGAGCAAAAAATCACGCATCTATACCCGCACCGGTGACCAGGGAAGCAGCGGACTCGCCAATGGTGAGCGCCGCTCAAAAACAGATCAGCGTTTTGTGGCCATCGGCGCCCTGGATGAACTCAACGCTGTGCTGGGAGTTGTGTGTTCGCAATTGACGGATCACACCCTGAAGCAACACATCGAGGCTCTGCAACAACAACTCTTTATCAGTGGCGCCGAACTGGCGCTGGCAAAAGAGGTCTGCATACAGGAAGAACATCTGTTTAAAGTAGAAAAGATGATCGACCACTACGACGCCGCATTGCCGCGCATGACACATTTCATCCTTCCCGGAGGCTGCGTTGCCGGCGCCACACTGCACCATGCCCGTAGTGTGTGCCGTCGGGCTGAGTGCGAGGTACTTCACCTCAAGCAGCAAGAAGAGGTAAACTCTCACCTGTTGCGTTATCTTAATCGTCTCTCTGATTTGTTGTTTGTGCTGGCCCGACATGTCAACCAGCAGTTGGGAGAGCCTGAAACCAAATGGATTCCATGAAACTGCTGCTTGCCAATCCCCGGGGATTCTGCGCCGGAGTCGATCGCGCCATCGAGATTGTCGAAACTGCGCTGGATCTGATCGGACCACCCATCTATGTGCGCCATGAAGTGGTGCATAACCGTTTTGTCGTCGAAAGCCTGCGCGAACGGGGAGCTATTTTTGTCGACAGCCTCGATGACATTCCCGATGGAAAGACGGTGATTTTCTCCGCCCACGGAGTCGCGCAGGATGTCAAAGATGAAGCAAATACCCGTGAGTTACAGGTTTTCGACGCCACCTGCCCACTGGTTACCAAGGTTCACATGGAAGTGGTTCGTCACTGCAAAAACGGTGACTCTGTGGTACTCATCGGACACAAGGGACACCCCGAAGTCGAGGGCACCATGGGGCAGTATCGATGCCCGCAAATGGAGGGCGAGATACTACTCATCGAGACTCCTGAAGATGTTGCCAAGCTGAATATCAAAAACCCGCAGAAGATCGGTTACGTCACCCAGACAACCCTCTCGATCGATGACACAGTGGAGGTCATCAGTGCATTGCGAAAACGCTTTCCGGAAATCTCCGGACAGAAGAAAGATGACATCTGCTATGCCACGCAAAACCGCCAGGATGCTGTGAAGGAGCTTGCCGGGGAATGTGACCTGATCCTGGTGGTAGGCTCTCCCAACAGCTCCAATTCGAATCGCCTGCGTGAACTCGCTGAGAAGCAGGGAAGAACCTCCTATCTCATCGATGGAGCCGATGATATCGAGCAACAATGGCTGCACGGTGTCGAGGTCGTCGGCGTCACTGCGGGGGCCTCGGCGCCTGAAGTGGTGGTATCCGATGTCATCAAACGCCTGCAGTCACTCGGGGCAGAATCTGCAGAAGATAACATGGGGGTCAGGGAAGACATCGTGTTTGTACTGCCAAAAAATCTGCGTCTCATGGCTGAGAAACTAGCTTCAACAGAGAATGTGTAATGCAGATGCACAGCATCGTGATCGGCGCCGGCATCAGCGGCATGATGAGTGCTCGCGAACTGCTGCTCGCCGGTGCACGAGTGACGATCATCGAACGACAGCAAGCTGGCCGGGAATCCTCCTGGGCCGGCGGTGGCATCATCTCTCCTCTCTATCCATGGCGCTACTCTGACGCGGTCAATCTGCTTGCAAGCAGCAGCCAGCAAGCCTATCCCGCATTGGCGGCACACCTTGCAAAGAGCACCGGCATCGACCCTGAATACCTGCGCAGCGGACTGTTGATTCTCGCTCCCGATGAAACCCGGGAGGCACTGAACTGGGCGCAGAAGTGGCAGGTCGATCTGCAGCAGCTCGACAGACAACAGATGCATGACATCGAAACAACACTGAAGAGTCCGGTTGATGAAGCGCTGTGGCTGCCGCAGGTCGCCCAGGTCAGAAACCCGCGTTTCATGAAGGCGCTACACAAGGAACTCGAAAACCTTGGCGCGAATTTCATTCTGCAGAGTCCGGTCACCGGGTTTGAACACCAGGGTGCGAACATCACCGCAGTAAAGACAACTGAGCGTGATTACGCGGCAGACAACATCATTCTCTGTAGCGGCGCCTGGACAGCGGAAATGCTGCGTGACAGCATGCCGCAACCAAAGATCGAGCCCGTACGCGGGCAGATGCTGCTGTTCAAGACAAAACCAGGCACGGTCGAACGCATCACTCTGTCTGACAGCCACTACACTGTGCCGCGCAAGGATGGCCGGGTGTTATTTGGCAGCACCATAGAACATACCGGTTTTGTCAAGGAGACAACCAGCGAGGCAGGCAAACTGCTGCGCCAATACGCCATCGAGCTCTATCCACAGTTGGCCGACTACCCGATAGAACATCACTGGGCCGGACTGCGCCCGGGTTCACCGGGCGGCGTACCCTATATCTGCAGGCACCCCGAATATGAGAATCTCTTCATCAATGCAGGCCACTACCGCAACGGCGTCGTGCTGGCGCCTGCATCGGCAAAACTGGTCGCAGACATGGTGCTCGCAAGAGAACCTGATATCGACCCTGCTCCCTATGCCTTTGATGCTGTGCGCAATTGACTGGGACTTGTAAAGAATCTCTTTCAGCAGCACCCTGCCTGTGGTATAAACTTGATATAGATCAAGAGAAGTGGGGAGCGCAAGCTGCATCCTGAAGATCGTAGGCCTCCCACCTGTTTCAATAAAAATGACAACAAGGATACCCCATGCTGAAACCCGGCGACATTGCTCCCAGCTTTGAAATCCCAAATGCTGAACTCGAGATGATTCAGCTCGAAGACCTCAAAAACAAGCATAACCTGGTGCTCTATTTTTACCCCAAAGACGATACTCCGGGATGCACCATGGAAGCGCTGGAATTTTCAGATATGAGCAAGGAGTTTAAAAAGCTGGATACCCTCATCTTCGGTGTCAGCAGAGACAGCTGCTACACACATGGAAACTTTCGTGACAAACATGGCCTTACCATCCACCTGCTGGCAGACATCGATGGCGTGCTGTGCAATGCCTATGATGTATGGCGTGAAAAAGAGGCGCATGGTGAAAAGAGGATGGGTATTGTGCGATCGACCTTCATCATCGACAAGCAGGGAGTTATTCAACATACCCTCTACGATATCAAACCCAAAGGGCATGCGTCAGAGGTGCTGGAACTGGTGAAAGTGATGGTCTAGCGCGACCATGTCTCAGACTCACGATTCATGAATATCTTATAGATATTCTCGCCAAGGCGCAAAGAGCGCAAAGATTTTTCTTGGCGGGCTTTGCGCCTTGGCGAGAGAAAATGATCTCTTTTTTACCTCGTCAGTCTGAGACTTGATCTCGCTAACTCATGACTCAGCTGTTGTAATTTTACAGCTTCCACACGCTGTTACTCTGCACAACAGCCGAAAATAGACTCTCACAGTCTGCAACTGAATCAACGCCAGCGGCAGCAGAAGCATGAAAAATGCCGGTGAGAGTGGCTCTACGAGACCATTCTTCACCAATCCAAACACGATAAAGAACATCCCGAATACCACGAAGCCCACTCCCGGGCAAATCAGGGAAAAACTTCCCGCATCCGCTTTTGGTCCCTGGCTATAGTCTCTGAAATAGCCGATTTTCTTCATCACCTTGTAGCCGATCAAACCAACAACGATCTGCAGTGACAGAATGATTGAAGTGATAACAAACAACCCGGGTTCAGAAAGAGTCCCCTCAAAGCCGTGGTGCAACCCCATCGTCAGGCGGATGATGGTGATTCCACCCAGAGTCAGTATCGGAATCATGATCCACAGGCTGACAGCAGATTTTTCAGCGATGCCATGCTTCAGAATTGATTGAAACCCAAGCACAAGTTTGACAATCGTCAGCAAAAAAGCCAGCGACAGAAAAAATAGCGACAGAAACATGCCGATTGCATTGATCTCTTTATAATGACTCATTGCACCGGGCGCAGCCATACCAACAGCGATCATGACAAGTGCAAAAATCGCCAGCATCTGGCTCAGGTTATTGTTGGAGACAAAGTCGAAGTCACCATTTGTCAGCAAGCGGGTAAAGTATTCACCCAGTATTTTCAGTGCATAGAAGCCAATCAGGCTAAAAGCCAGAAGTGCAACCGGGAAGAGATACTCCACATAATTCCACAGCCCCGGAACAAAAACAGCACCAAGAATGAAGCTGACGTTGACACTCATCGCCAGCGTCAACGGAATCACCATCAAGGTCACTTCCATATTGGAGTGTTTCAATGCTGCAAACGCCTCGGTGTTGCGAAAACGGCGGTATTCACTGATATTCCACAACAATAGCCGAAAATGCAGCAGTGACAGCAGCGCCACAGCAACAAGCGCAGCCGATAGCGCTATGACTGTGCCGATATCTCCGCCGGTGAGCAGTGGATAGAGGTGATCAAATGTCACCATCGGCGTATCCGCATGGGGAACCATAAACTGCGGATACATGAAAAAAGAGACCGCAAGTCCACCTGCGCCTAGAGCAGCAAGAAAATAGAGCGGCGAATATTTTGAGCCCAGATTTTTAATTAACATACCAATATGCCTACATAAATTATTTCTATGGAATATATTAGCATTTACTTATATTTGTGTAAAGATGTGAATTATCAATTAGATGGGAAGCCGGGAGGTAATTTTTCAATATCTGCGTGTAGAAAAGCAGGGTTGGGACTTGCTTTTCAGGGCTGTATAAAACAGGGACGTTTTATCAGAGCGTACATGGATGTATTCACAGCGGCGCTGAAAGGATGATCCCGACTCTGCGCAGACTCTAACAATGCGCCGCCCACTCATCGAAACCGAGGTGCTCGAATCCCGGCACGCCGGTGAGGCTCACCTTTTTTGAGATCAGATCCATATGTTTGTCGAAATTGTTGGCTGTTGCAGTCTCTGCGGATGCAGCCAACCAGCGCAAGGCGCTACCCTGTGACATATCTCTACCTATAAAGATGGAATTTCAAAGCAGAAGTGGCTATTCATCCACCAGTTTGCGACATGATTCTGACAATCTGTCCCGGTTCATCCTTGAATTCATGGCGCATAGGCTTGAGCGCCAGTGCCGCCACGATCGCCTCCCTGAGTTGTTCATCAGTCGATCCATCTCTGAGCAACGGGCGCAGTTCCACCTTGTCATTCTGTCCGAGACAGAGATAGAGAGTGCCATTGACCGATACCCGTACACGGTTGCAGGTTTCGCAGAAGTGCTGTGATATGGGGGTAATGAAACCGATACGCAGCTCTGTCCCTTTTACCTGGAAGTAACGCGCCGGACCACCACCAGGCATCATGCCAGGAATCAGGCTAAAGCGTTTTTGCAGACGTTTCTTGAGCTTTTGCAGATCATAGTAATAGTCGATTGCATCCTTTCCTGTAGACCCTATCGGCATGGTTTCAATAAAACGCAGCGTAAAATCATTTTCCAGGCAGTAATCAACGATTGATTCAAACTCATCATCGTTGAGACCCTTCATTGCCACGACGTTTATTTTTACCGGATTGAGGCCTGCGCTTTTCGCTGCCTGCAGTCCATCGAGTACAGTCTGCAACCTGCCACCGGTGATCTCATTGAAACGCTCATGCTGCAATGAGTCCAGGCTAACGTTGATGCGTGAGATTCCAGCCTCCTTGAGGGCAACCGCATGCTCACTCAACAGGGAGGCATTGGTGCTCAGGGAGAGATCTTCGATACCGGGTATCACCGAGAGTCTGGCGGCGAGTTCAGGCAGATTCTTGCGCACCAGTGGCTCTCCGCCCGTTAGCCGCACCCGCCTGACCCCCAGGTCGGCAAAAATACGCATAAGGCGCTCCACTTCATCGAAGCTTAGCCAGTTCTCCGGCTCTTCAAAATTCTTGAAGCCTTTGGGAATGCAATAGAAACAGCGCATGTTGCATTTATCAGTGACAGAGAGACGTACATACTCCACTCTTCGTCCAAATGGATCGATCAGCTGTTTGTCCGATTCTGTGTCACTCATGTTATTTCATCCAACAACAAGGCTTTCTTTATTATAGACATTTTTCAGGAGAGATATAGCCATTTCTTCAGCCAAAACCACACCAGCGCGGTGGCGTAATTTCTGAGATCAGGCTACCATGCGCTCTCTTCCAGAGTCAGGGACAAAACATGCCGCAAAAACCCATCCTAGTCACAGGCTGCTCCAGCGGCATTGGTCACTGCACTGCCGTTGGCCTGCATCAGCGTGGATACCGGGTATTCGCTACCGCACGCCGGCAAGCAGATATCGATGCACTGGAAAATATGGGCATTACTGCACTCTATCTCGATTACTGCGACAGCGAGAGCATTCAAACAACCTTCAGGAGTGTCATGGAAGCTAGCGACGGCAGGCTCTATGCTCTGTTTAACAATGGCGCCTATGGCCAGCCGGGCGCTGTCGAGGATCTAACGCGCGAAACCCTGCGCGGCCAGTTCGAGGCCAACCTGTTCGGCTGGCATGAGTTGACCCGACTCGTTATCCCTGTCATGCGACTACACAATGAAGGCCGCATCATCCACAACAGCTCAGTGCTGGGCTTTGCAGCAATGTCCTACCGCGGCGCCTACAACGCCAGTAAATATGCCCTGGAGGGGCTTGCCGACACCCAGCGACTCGAACTTCGCGGCAGCGGCATTCACATAAGCCTGATCGAGCCAGGCCCGATTCGCAGTCGTTTTCGCGCCAATGCCTACCAGAAGTTCCTGGAGAATATCGATGTCGAGCAGAGTGTTCACCAGGCAACTTATGCAAACATGATCACCCGTCTCAACAAAGAGGGAGATGCCGCTCCCTTTACCCTGCCGCCGGAGGCCGTGCTAAAAAAGGTTGTGCATGCACTCGAGAACAAACGTCCGAAAATTCGTTATTACGTCACCTTTCCAACCTATCTGTTCGGCTTTCTGAAGCGCATTCTCAGCAACAGGCAGATGGACTGGCTGCTGGCGAAAATCTGAGAAGGTCTCTCATGCATCTTGCGCAGCGCGGTGTAAAGGGATATAGCATTCTACTCACAGGGAACAGGGTTTTCGAGCAGACTCTGATTACTCGGCACAATGTATGCAACGGGTGGCAAAAGGCATCGCCTTGAGTCGCTCTGCCCCGATCTTTTCACCGCAGCTATCACAGATTCCATAGGAGCCATCATCCACCTGCCGCAAAGCCTGCTTTATCTGCACCAGGGCGGCAGCTGTCTCCTGCTGCAACCCCAGCAACACTTCATCATTCTCGCGTTCAGTTGCCTGCTCGGCAAAATCCGCACTGTGGTCACTTTGCAGATCCCCTGAAATGCGTTCAAAGCGATGACTAAGCTCATCTTCAAGTGCTTGCAGCTGCTGTTTTAGATCTTCAGACATGATTTATACCCCTGATGCTTCTATTCGATTGTTCTCACTAATTTCCGTGCATGATCAATTCGATTCACTGCTCACCGGCATCCTGCAAGTTCATTCCATTTGCAGGAAAGAGCTCGAAAAAATTGCTGCTGGTTATCTGCGCTACCTCTTCAACCTCCATGCCGCGCACCTCTGCAATCGTTTCAGCGACACGATAGAGGTATTTTGGCTGGTTCGGCTTGCCACGGTAGGGCATAGGCGCAAGATAGGGAGAGTCGGTTTCGATCAGCATACGATCCAGCGGAACTTTTTTAGCGACATCACGCAACTCGGATGCGTTGTTAAAGGTCACTATGCCTGAAAAGGAGATGTAAAACCCCATATCAAGCGCCTGCTGCGCCATATCCCAGCTCTCTGTGAAACAGTGCATGACGCCTCCGGCATCCCTTGCCGACTCCTGCCGCATCAGATCGATGGTATCTTTTCGCGCCTGACGTGTATGAATAATAAGAGGCTTGCGCGCCTCTTTTGCAGCCTGAATATGGGTGCGGAAGCGCTTCTGCTGCCACGCCATATCTTCCGTCTCGCTGCGAAAGTAGTCGAGTCCGGTTTCACCAATGGCTACATTTTTCGGTATCGAGGCCATCTTGACCAGTTCGGCAGCTGTTGGCTCGGTACGATCCCGGTCATTGGGATGGACGCCTACAGAAACAAAAATATGCTCATATTTGTGCACCAGTTCAAGCATTGCCGGATAGCTTTCAAGATCGATGCAGACGCACAGCATCTGCGCGACACCGGATTCCAGTGTCGCAGTGACGAAATCATGAAAACTTCCCTGATAGTGAGTCAGGTCTACCCGGTCGAGATGACAGTGTGAATCAATCAGTTTCATCATCCCTTACATCGTGTAGGTTGGAATATCGGAGTCAATCATATCGGCAAGAATTTTCTCGACCTTGTTATGCAATTTACCCTCATCCTTGACGCCGAAACGCACACCTATGCCGCGCGGATGGTTGCCCGCAGCGCCAGCCGGCGTGATCCAGATAATAGTGCTCGCGATCGGATGGCGCTCCTCACTTCCGGGCAGCGTAACCAGCAGAAAGACCTCGTCACCCAGTTGATAAGTTTCTGCTGTTTCGACAAACAGCCCCCCCTCCTCAAGAAAGGAGAGATAGGATTTGTACAGGGACTCCCGATCTTTCAACTGAAGATTGAGCATCTTCCTGCCGTTACTATGAATACTCATGAATTAAAGAACCTCTGCATAAAACTGCTGAATGGGTTTCGCGGGAACGCTGAAGAGGGACAACAGGGCAAGCAGGATCGGGGAGTTATTTTTGAACAACGACTAACCCCGTAAAGCTGACAGCCAGTGCTTCAAGCTGCATCTGACGATTCAAATTACGCTCGCCCATTCCACGGTTAAGGGAAATCAGTTGCTCGATGAGCGCGATCAGTTTTCCAGCATCCAGGCGTGGGATCAAATCTGACAACACTCTCACGGGCAGCAAATCGCGCATATTCTCCACGCCTGTTTGCCTGCCTCGCAGAAGGTCAAGAGTCCATTCATAAAGCCATTTAAGCAGCACTTCACTCACCTCTTCGTTCCATACCGCCACTGCTGAAAGCGGCGCCTGCTGACCATTGATCAGCGCCGCAAAGCTGTTAAACAATTGCTGGCGTCGCTGCATAATATCACTCTTTTCAAATGAGAGTGCCCGCAAAGGCGCGCCGGCCGCACAATTCAATAACTCCTGCCATTGCTGCTGCTGCGGTCGCTGTTGCTGTTGCTGTAGCCACTGCAAACTCTGCTCCTGTGTCGGCAGCGGCAGATTGATTATCTGGCAGCGGGAACGGATTGTTGCGGGCAGATGCCTGACATGCTCGGTGACAAGAATCATGTGGTTATTAGCCGCTGGCTCTTCCAGTGTCTTCAGCAGGCTGTTAGCTGCCTCGCTGGTCATCGCATCAGCAGGGACAATCACACACACACGGCTGCTTGCAATCTGTGGTGTCAGCGTTGCATCCTGTATGAATTCACGCACAGCATCCACCGGTATGGTTTTTTTATCCTCCGGCGGTGCAAGAATGACCAGATCGGGATGGTTTCCTGCTGCCAGCAATAGACAGGAGTGACATTTTCCACAAGCTTTTCCATGCTGCCGGGCGGCATCTTCAGATCTATTTGCTGTGCATAACACCGCTTCCGCGAAGGATTGTGCAAAATGTTTTTTACCGCACTCGGCAGGACCATTGAAGAGCAGCCCGTGCGGAAGCCTGCCCCTGTGTACGTATTGCTGAAGCAACTCCCAGCTTTGCTGCTGCCATGGATAGGGGGCCTGGTTATCCACGACGGCTCATACCTGGCGAGACCATATTTCTGACTGACGAGACATGAAAGAGATTATTTTCTCTCGCCAAGACGCCAAGACCGCAAAGATTTTTCTTGGCGAGCTTTGCGTCTTTGCGAGAGTCATTTATGAAATTTGACTCATTTGTAAAGATATTGATCATTCAAGGACGATTACTGGTCAAGAAATGTGAAAAGAGCAGAGTTGATCTGCTGCTGCACCTGCTCCAGAGGCAGTGACGCATCGACCACTTTCACGCGTTGCGGATCTCTCTCGGCGATCTGCAGATAAGCACTGCGCACGCGCTCAAAGAAGTCATGTTTCTCCCTCTCGAAGCGGTCTGGCGCAGAGCGATTTCCAGCCCGTTCAAGCCCCATAGAAACCGGAAGATCAAGCAGTATGGTCAAATCCGGCCGGCGCTCACCCTGCACCAGGCTTTCCAACGCGGCAATTGCAGCCGTGTCGAGATTGCGCCCACCTCCCTGATAGGCATAGGTTGCATCAGTAAAACGATCGCAAATCACCCATTCTCCACGCTCTAGCGCAGGCAGGATTTTGCTCTGCAGGTGCTGCGCGCGCGCGGCAAACATCAGCAGCAATTCTGCCGTAGAAGAGATGTCATCATGCTTGTGACCCAGCAGCAGTTCCCGCAAGGATTCGCCCAGCGGCGTTCCACCGGGTTCACGAGTCAGCATGACTGGCTTTGCGGAATTTTTCAGCAGCATCCCGGCATGGCTGATATTACAGCTCTTTCCCGCCCCTTCGATCCCTTCAAAGGTGATGAATCTTCCTGGTTTCAATTCTTATTCCGCTTGATCTGATACTTTTGTACGGCTCGTCTATGCTCTTCATAGGTTGCGGAGAAAAAATGCCCTCCCTCACCTGTCGCCACAAAATAGAGGGCATCGCCATCTGCCGGATGCAGGGCTGCATGAATGGATTTCCTGCCGGGAAGCGCAATAGGAGTAGGAGTCAGACCTGAGTGTACATAGGTATTATAGGGGGTGTCTGTGCTCAGATCTTTGCGCCGGATATTGCCGTCATAGGTATCGCCCATACCGTAAATCACTGTGGGATCAGTCTGCAAGCGCATTCTTTTTTGCAGCCGCCGCGTAAATACACCTGCAACCTGCTTGCGTTCATCCGCAACACCAGTCTCCTTTTCAATGATAGAAGCCAGGATCAATGCTTCATAGGGGGTCTTGATCGGCAGTCCATCCGCTCTTTCCTGCCACTCCTGTGCGAGCACCTTCTGCATGCGCTGATATGCCCGCTTGAGGATATCTGCATCAGTCGTTCCACGCGGAAACAGATAGGTATCCGGGAAAAAACGTCCTTCAGGATAGACACCTGCAAGTCCCAGCCGATCCATGATCTGCTCGGTGCTGAGGCTTGCCAACGTCTGCACAATCATCGGGTGAATGCGTACCGTAGCCAGGGCCTGTTTAAAAGTCCATCCTTCGATCAGGGTCAATGAATACTCAAGCACCTTCCCCCTGACAAGCTGGTCAAGCAGCATCTCGGGAGTGGTATTCGCCACGATCAGATACTCGCCTGCCTTGATCTTGGTGGATACTCCCATATCCAGCGCGAGCGCCCGCAGATAGAAAGGCTGCCGCAATATCCCCTTCGTCGAGAGATCATTGGCGACCTCGATCAGTGAAGTTCCAGGCTTGACCTGATAATTGACCCCCATGCCGGAGATTTGCAGCGGAGTGCTGCGAAAACGCTGATAATCATGCCACAGCCAGTAACCTGCAGCAGAGATGATGACTATTAGGAACAGCAGGGCAACAATAGCCCCGCCTTGTTGTTTAGTTGTTGTATTCATTGATCCAGCATTTCTTGAATTTTCAGGGTGCAATAAGCGACTGCGGTAACCTCTCAAAAAGTCCGTGCATTATTTGGATCTGCACAGGGTTATTGATAAGTTACCGCCCTACGACATAACGGACTCAAATAATGCACGAAATGATTGAATTTTGACGCATTGGAAAAGATGTTAGCCATTTAAGAGAGCAACTGCTGTATCGCGTTACGTATTTTTAACGGCACGGCATTGACATCCATGTGTCTCCCTGAGAATTCTGTGACAGCCGTCAATCCCAGAGCATTACTGAGAAACACCGCCTGCGCTGACTTCAGTGTTTCAGGTGTCTTCCTGACTTCATGTACTCTCATACCGAAATGCTTTGCCTGCTCGATGACTTCAGCACGCATCACCCCGCTGACACCACAACGATCGAGCACAGGGGTGTAGAGACCCCCCTGCTTCAACCAGAAGAGATTACTCATCAGCGCCTCAACCATGAAGCCATCCGCATCGCACAGCAGGCCTTCGTGAAAACCCGCTTGTCTAATCTCTGCAGCAGCGATCACCTGCTCAAGCCGGTTCAGGGTTTTCAATCCGGCAAGCGGGGATCCAGTTGCAAGGCGGGTTTGACAACGGTGTAAAACAATACCTTCGCAACCCGCTTGTTGTCTCCGTTGAGGCCAGTTGCGGGTATAGAGAATGCGTGTGGCATCACCTTGCCCGGGAAAATAGGCTGAGCCATGCTCTCCCCGGGTAATAATGATTTTGACAACATGCCTGCCACAAAGCGCATCATCGGAGTAGAGAAGCTGACGAGCCTCAACAGCAAGTCTTCCCACGTCCTGACGGGGAAGAGCGAGAGCCCTGCAAGCAGCAGTGAGACGCGCCATGTGACGATCCCACAATGGCGCTTTTCCCTGTATGAAAGCGATGGTCTCGAAGACCCCGTCACCATATTGCAAACCACGGTCAAGAACAGCAACCGAGTCACCGCTGCGACCGTTAATCAGCAACAATCATCCCTGATATTTCTTGAAAACCAGCGTGCCGTTGGTGCCGCCAAAGCCAAAAGAGTTGGACATGGTGACGTTCAACTCCATTTCGCGGGCAGTATTAGGCACATAATCAAGATCACACTCGGGGTCGGGAGTGGTGTAGTTGATGGTTGGAGGAACAACCTGGTCCTGGAGAGCCAGGGTAGCAAATATCGCCTCTACACCTCCGGCTGCTCCCAACAGGTGGCCAATCATTGACTTGGTAGAACTGACACAGAGTTGTTTCGCATGCTCACCAAAGGCAGATTTAATACCATTGGTCTCAGCTGCATCACCCGCAGGCGTCGAGGTGCCGTGAGCATTGATATAGTCCACCTTTTCCTTGTCCATGCCTGCATCTTCCAGAGCCAGCTCCATGCAGCGTCCCGCTCCGGCTCCATTCGGTGAAGGCGAGGTCATGTGAAAGGCATCGGAGTTCATCGCCACTCCGACGATTTCTGCGTAAATTTTTGCGCCGCGCGCGCGCGCATGCTCAAGCTCTTCGACCATCATGACACCGGCTCCATCCCCGAGGACGAAGCCATCACGATCCTTGTCCCAGGGGCGACTGGCCGTCTGCGGGTCGTCATTACGCGTTGACAACGCCCTTGCCGCGGCAAAACCGCCGATGCCTATCGGCGTCGTTGCATACTCCGAACCACCTGCAACCATTGCGTCGACTGTGCCGTATTGAATCATACGCACTGCATCGCCAATGTTGTGGGCGCCGGTACTGCAGGCGGAGACGATCGCAATATTCGGACCCTTGTATCCATACATGATGGAGAGGTTGCCGGCGACCATATTGATAATTGCCGAAGGAACGAAAAATGGAGAGATGCGGCGCGGCCCCTTCTCCAGATAAGTGTGGTAATTATTTTCGATGGTGTAGATGCCGCCGATACCGGCGCCAATGGCCACACCGATGCGCTCGGCGTTCTCTTCCGTTGTCTCCAGTCCGGAATCCCGTACTGCCTGGATACCCGCCGCCATTCCGTAGTGGATGAAAGGATCCATTTTGCGCGACTCTTTCAAGGAGATATAATCAGTGATATCAAAATCTTCGATGGTGCCGCCAAAACGCACACTGAATTTGGAAATATCAAAGCTGGTTACCGCACGGATACCGCTCTTGCCTGCAAGAATATTCTCCCAGGTTGTTTTCACATCATTTCCCACCGGCGTGACCAGGCCAAGACCTGTCACCACTACCCTGCGTTTAGACATGTGGAATACACCTCATTCATGGTCCGGCAAACAGCATGTTGCTGTGATGCCATCTATTCGAAACACCGTTGCACTCAATTTAAGAGAAACAACAGTTTCCAGGAGCCTCTCCAAAAGCAGCGGCCCTTCGTCACTGCCTGCGGGAGGTTTTCTGATCTTGAAAATGAATCAGTTGGCTGCGTTAATGTAGTCAACCGCTTGCTGAACCGTGGTAATGGTCTCTGCCTTGTCATCAGGAATCTCAGTTTCGAACTCCTCTTCCAGGGCCATAACCAGCTCAACTGTATCCAGTGAGTCGGCACCCAGATCGTCAATAAATGAGGCGTCAGAAGTGACCTCCTCCTCTTTTACACCCAACTGCTCGACAACGATCTTGCGTACACGCTCTTCAATACTCATTTTATAAACTTCCTCTTTTAAGATATCAAGGTTGCGCCAGATTGATGTCTGGCTCTTTAGTCGTTGTCCAAAAATAACTTCCCGATCCTGCTTGCCCTGTTGTCCCTCTTCTGCGTTGCAGCAAGAGTTACTTAACGCTGCTAAGCGCCCCTTGCTACGCCTTGAAGATGAACAACATGACTGCGCGATATCGGGAAGTTATTTATGGACAACTCCTTATTGCCGAGCTTACCGAAGCTCGAATTAAAACTTACACTATTGTATTGTGATTTTCCAGCACGTCAATGCAGGGAAAACCCTAAGAAATCACCAAGATGGCTCTAAAGTGTCTCAAAGTGAATCGCCACCTATCTCGCTCAGAGTCCCCGGCCCACCAATTTTCAGGCTGTTTCCAGGTGATCACGCCATATACATGCCACCATTGACATGCAATGTCTCACCGGTCACGTAGCCTGCAGGTTCCGATGCCAGAAAGGCAACAACCGCGGCTATCTCCCGTGAAGCACCAAGGCGGCCAAGCGGAATTGTATCAAGTAATGCCTTGCGCTGCTCATCCGGCAAATCCCTGGTCATATCCGTATCGATAAATCCCGGCGCTACCGCATTGACAGTAATCCCGCGGCTGCCGACTTCGCGCGCCAGTGATTTACTGAAACCAAAAATACCTGCTTTAGCCGCAGAGTAGTTCGTCTGCCCCGCATTTCCCGAGGCTCCGACGACGGAAGCAATGTTGATGATACGCCCGAAGCGGGCCTTCATCATGCCACGCAGACAAGCTTTGGATACGCGGTAGACAGAGGTGAGATTGGTGTCGATGATCGTCTGCCACTCCTCCTCCTTCATACGCATGAGCAGATTGTCACGTGTAATACCGGCATTGTTCACCAGGATCGTCGGTGTTGCATAGCTCTCACCGATCGCCTTGATGACAACATCGACTGATCCGGGATCGGTAACATCGAGGCGCATACCCTCTCCCTCTATCCCAAGCTCCTGAAGATGCGCAGAGATTGCAGCAGCGCCGTTATCAGTGGTCGCGGTGCCAATGACGACACAGCCGGCCTCCCCCAGCGCATCGGCAATTGCCTGACCAATGCCGCGGCTCGCGCCTGTGACTAATGCAATTCGTTGTTCACTCATTGGTTGACTCCAGTAAATCATCAAAGCCCCGTGGCTCAAACAAAGCCACTGCATTCAGTTTGCGATCGATACGCCGCGCCAAACCCGTGAGAACTTTTCCAGGCCCCGCCTCCACCAGCGTCCCGACCCCGTCGGCCTGCATTTTTTGCACAATTTCGACCCAGCGAACAGGTGCGTAGAGTTGCTCGACCAAACGTTGACGAATCATCTCCGCGTCGCTCTCGGATGACACCGAGACATTATGGATCACTGCGATGCGGGGTGTTTCAATGGTGACATCAGCAAGCTTCAACTGCAGTTTTTCTGCTGCCGGTTTCATCAATGCGCAATGCGACGGCACACTCACGGGAAGTGCAATTGTACGCCTGGCGCCGGCCTCTTTAGCCAGTTCCATGGCGCGTGCAACCGCGACCGCAGATCCGGCAATCACCACCTGCCCCGGGGAGTTGTAATTAACAGCCTCAACCACATCCCCTGCAGCTGCCTGATCGCAAAGCGTACGCACCTGCTCATCATCGAGGCCAAGAATTGCAGCCATTGCGCCCTCACCCTGAGGCACAGCCTGCTGCATCAGGCGACCGCGTTCCGCCACCAGTGAAGCTGCATCCTTAAAAGCCATGGCTCCGGCACACACCAGCGCCGTGTATTCTCCCAAACTGTGGCCGGCCATCATTTCAGGCAACGCTCCCTGCAACTGCCGCCACACACGCCACACGGCAACTCCGGCGGCCAGCATCGCCGGCTGGGTATTGGATGTCTGGTTCAGATCCTCGGCCGGGCCATCACTGGCAAGCGCCCACAGATCGATATCCACTGCATCGGATGCCTCATCAAAAGTCTGCTGTACAAGGGGATAGCTCTCAGCCAAAGCATTGAGCATCCCTACGGATTGCGAACCCTGGCCGGGAAAAACAAAAGCAATTTTTTGTGTCATTTTATCCCCTTCTCCTTTTTGGATCTTAGTGAGCTGTAGAAGGGTGTCAATAAGCGCAGCGCATTTTCGTATACTTGCAGATTGATTACTATCTGTCAGTACTTCAGCAGTACCGAACCCCAGGTAAAACCACCGCCGAAAGCCTCCAGCATCAGTATTTCTCCACGTTTGATACGACCGTCGCGCACAGCGGTATCCAGAGCCAGCGGTACTGACGCGGCGGAAGTATTTCCCTGTTCATC
The DNA here is from genome assembly GCA_030145485.1 of Chromatiales bacterium. Lineage (GTDB taxonomy): Bacteria > Pseudomonadota > Gammaproteobacteria > Chromatiales > Chromatiaceae > Sva-25. The sequence continues at coordinate 2,736 of JAQYVP010000044.1, read as the reverse complement.
CACAGTAACCACCACCCGGTCCATACTCAGACCGAGCTTTTTTGCCGCCGCCTGGATGATGCGAATATTTGCCTGATGGGGAACCAGCCAATCCAGTTCGGATTTTTGCATATTATTGGCCGACAGTGTCTCGTCGGCAATACGCCCGAGTGTCTTCACCGCCATACGAAACACCTCGTTGCCTTTCATATCCATTGTCAGATCTTCCAGTCCATTGGAGATGCCTCCAGGAACATGCAGCAGCTTTTCATAGGCTCCGTCGGCATGCAGATGTGTGGAGAGAATGCCTGTCTCCTCTGATGCTTCAAGGATCACGGCTCCAGCGCCGTCGCCGAACAGGATAGCAGTTCCACGATCCGTCCAGTCGATGATACGTGAAAGCGTTTCGGCGCCAACGACGAGCACACAACGGGCAGAGCCTGCACGGATAAAATTGTCCGCCACACCCATTGCGTAGACAAAACCGGTACACACCGCCTGCACGTCAAATGCAGCGCAACCATGAATATCGAGCCGGTTCTGCAACAGGCAGGCAGTAGAGGGGAATATCTTATCAGCGGTGGTTGTCGCCACGATGATCAGGTCGATATCATCAGCTGTGCGTCCCGCCGCCTGCATCGCCAGGCGCGCCGCCTTCTCCGCCAGGTCACAGGTTGTCTCGCCTGGTGCAGCGATATGCCGTTTTTTAATACCTGTGCGTTCACGAATCCATTGATCCGAGGTATCGATCATCTTCTCAAGATCATGGTTGCTCAAAACCTTCTCAGGAAGATAACCACCTGTACCAGTTATTCGGGCATAAATCATGTATCTTTTACCCCTTCAAGATGGCTTTCAACCTGTTTTGCAATTCGTGTTGGAATATTATGATCGACTGCTTTTTTGGCGATACCGATTGCATTCCGGAAAGAGAGCTCATCAGCTCCGCCATGGCTTTTTATGACGATGCCGTTCAGGCCCAACAGGGTAGCGCCATTATAACTGCGTGGATCGATTTTTTCTGCAAAGCACTTGAGTACAGGCATCGCAATGACTGCTGCAAGCTTCGACAGCAGGTTGCGCTTGAAGCTCTGCTTGAGAAAATGACGAATCATCTTTGCCACCCCCTCAGAACTCTTTAGCGAAACATTGCCGACAAAACCATCGCAAACAACAACATCGACAGAACCGTCGAAAATATTGTCGCCTTCAACGAATCCCACATAGTTGAGATCGCTTTGGTTCAACAATTCATTGGCTTTTTTGACCTGCTCATTGCCTTTGATCTCCTCCTCACCAATATTCAACAGCCCCACGCGAGGTTTTGCAATATCGCTGAGCGCCGCAACCTGTTCAGATCCCATCACGGCAAACTGATATAGATGGTGTTCACTGGAATCGACATTTGCGCCCAGATCCAGCACCCATGTCTGAGTAGAGGTATTGGGGAGGGCGGTGATAATGGCCGGGCGATCGACATGCGGCAGCATCTTCAGCACAAAACGCGCTGTCGCCATCAAGGCGCCGGTGTTACCGGCGCTGACACAGGCATCCGCTTCACCCTGTTTGACCAGGTTGATTGCAACCCGCATCGAAGAGTCTTTCTTCTTGCGCAGCGCATGAGAAGGCAGATCATGCATCTCCACAATCTGCGACGCCGGGTGAATTGTGACCCACTGCGGAAGCTGCGGTTGCTGCCGGCGAATCGCATCTTCACTGCCAACAAGTATCAACTCCACATCAGGATCCGCTGCCACATAAGCGCAGGCGGCCGGAACAATGACAGAGACCCCATGGTCTCCACCCATTGCATCCAGGGCAATACGAATAGCTTTACTCATGCGCCGGCAACGTTATGCAGGTGACAAGAAGGCGCAAAAAAGCGTGTGACTTGATCAGCTTCTCTCGATGACTTTACGGCCACGATAGAAACCATCGGCTGTCACATGATGGCGCAGATGGGTTTCACCTGATGTCTGGTCAACAGACAGGGTTTCATTCTTGAGTGAGTCATGCGAACGGCGCATGCCACGTTTTGACGGGGTTTTGCGACTTTTTTGTACAGCCATTTTCCTCTCCTGCGAGGGTTAAACTTAATATTTCAATTTCAGTGTTTCAGTTTCTGCAAAATCCGGAAGGGATTCTCCCGTGACTCTGCAGCTATTGGTTCATCATCATACTGCCAGGCTTGACAGGCTTCGTGCCGCGCAACGACAGGCAACGACAGCAACAGTTCATCCTCAAGCAACTCCAGCAGATGGATCTTTGCCTCGTCCACCATCAGAGGATCAGTAGCATCATCCAGTGCTGCTGCCTCGTCCAGACCCTCAACTACAACCAGCTGAAAATCAGCATCTACCGGAATAGTCACAGGCAGCGAACAACGTTGACAGGTTTGCCATAGCGTTGCTTCCACATTCCCTGCAATCAGGGGACGCCCAAGGCCGTCACGAGAAAAACGAAAAGCATAAGCGACCTTACCCTGCAAACGAATCAGCAAGGGGGCAAGACGGGGGAAATCAACGAGTTCTACAACTCCTGTATATGACAATCCCTGCTCAGAGACCCGCCACGGATCAACCTGTTTTGGAAGGCGTGATGACATAAACGCGTAATACTAACTTCCAATACGCCATTTGTCAAAAAATTCAACAACTTTGTATTAGTCTTAGTAATTCTCAATGTAACTCTAAAATGTCGATTTTTTAAAAGACTTTTACCACGAAGACCACGAAGAATCAACTGTTTACAATAATG
>JAQYVP010000042.1 GCA_030145485.1 Chromatiales bacterium | reverse complement strand
GCAACCAGCTTAAACTGGAATTACCTTGAAGTAGCCCTACATTAATCGTGCGGGGTTTTTTTGTGTGGTTGAGGGTGCTAATGCTGAATCAGACTTGGAGAGAGGGATTGCGGGCTTTTGGAGAGGGATAGGGTTCGGGAGGTTGGATGAGGGTGGTGCGTAATAATATGGGTTGCAAGACAGTAGAATGGGCAGTAGAATACAATTATTGATTAAATATAACCAATTGATTCAACGGGTTAAATTTTAATGGTGCCAAGTCCTCTTCTCTGCACCATATTGAGATCAAAGGGTTACGTGAAAACGCGGGTAAATATTCGACTATGGCATCAGTCCTGAATTCAATCAGTTAGACGCGCCCTGAATGCTCTCTTCAGAGGGTACACACATAAGTCCTTGATGGGAACGCTCTGCTTGCCAGCTGGACCGAGCTTTCCACGTCCCTTGGTCTGGCCAAGATAACGCCAGTTTGCTGCCTTGTAGCAGGTTCCTTGGAAGCGTTGCTTCTCGACAAAAGTCTCCATCAACACCGGCCGATAATGATATTGCGTATGCCAGTCGTCGGGCAATCGCCTGGCTGCCATGGCCAGTATCATTGAGGCAAGATTCTTCGATTGAACCCAGGGCAGAATCAGGAAGCGTGCATTGTTGACGATGAGATGGAGGTTCTTCTTTCTTTGCGCGTGGCCGGGGGAGACATCAAGCGCTTGGTCGGAGAGATCCTGCAGGTAGCGTTTGGCGGGCTGGGCATAGTGGAATTTACTCAACAACACTTCAACCCAAAAGCTGACCTTGTAAGGACTGCGCGGGATCAACCGGGGTAACTGCGGGGCTGTGATGATCGCTGGTGTTTCAGAACAGCAACAGCCTGGATTGCGTTGATATGCAGACCGCCGGATGCGGCGGATGCAGGCTTTTACCTCGACCTCGATGAAGTCATTGTGTTTGTCTAATCCAGGCGTTGATACATACGGCAAGCCGCAGCACTGGCAACTCTTTTTCTTTTCAGAGAAATCCAGGACTTCAGAGATGACGGGGAGATCAGGGCGTTGGGTGCGCCCATGCCCAGTGCTTCCAGGTTGCTGACCTCGCTTACGTCTGGTGGTGGTTTGCTCTCCCTTCTCCGATTTTGCCGCACCCTGCTTTTCACTCTTCTTGCCGAATACGCGTTTTTGAAGATCCTTGATCTTCGCATCCTTATACTGGCATGCATCTTCCAGCTCAGCGCATTTCTGTTTGATTCGGGCATGCTGTGCCTTCCAGTAGTTTGCCTGATGCGTGAGTGCGATATACTCTTCCCTGGTGATGGTCACCAACGCTTGCGAAAATGGGGTGACGGGCTCGATAGCAGTGCCCGGCAACTGCTGAATTTCAATGCTCGTGTTGGATGTGATGCTCTCCATGGAGAGCGTTATACAGAATTAATGTGGCTGTGTTCCGTACTTTCTTCCTATGTGGCACGCCGTGGCCGAATATTTACTCCTGAAATCATCTAACTTATTGAATTAACTGGTGCGCCCGAGTGGATTTTAACCTCTGCCCCCCTTCAGAGCGGGCTTTATTGTGCTTCGGTGTCTAGTGGCGAAATGAGTCAGGGAATTGGGGATACAGTGATACAAGACTGATACACCTCACAAACAATTTTTACTTACCACTTTATTTTCATGGCCTTAGATCACTACGTCCTATAAAAGCTGATCTTGTATTTGCGAACGGCCCGTTCGTCTTCAAAACCATCGTGTTTTAGATGCTGATCGATGTAGCGCTGCAGCTTGCGTGAAAACCACTGCGCCAGCAGCACCACAGCAATTGCAATGATGACCTTTATTCCCGTCGTTTCAATACTCTTTAGATCAATAATCTCAATGAGTTTTTCGAACAGCTCTTTCAATTTCTTGGGTGTCCTTCATTTGCCAGTTTACAGTTTGTCATTTTCAGGGCATGGCCGGCCCATGCTGTACGGGGTCTTCGGGTTTTACCTGCCCTCCGCAGCCAGGCAAGAGTACAGAAAACAGCATCGCGGAAACTATTATTTTCATCATGATTGTTCATCCTAAAACCATGAAAACTTAATGCACGACACAATAGATTGGTAGAATCAAAAGATGAATATTACATCGTATAGCGCCATTGCAGCATCGTTTCTTTTACTGCTCGAGCTGGCGCTCATTGCGCGTGTTCTGCTGCGCTCGAGCAGGCAACCCGCCTCGCGAATTGCCTGGATCACTGTCATCGCCTTATTGCCGGTGGCCGGCATCCTTGCCTATCTCCTTTTCGGTGAAACCAGTATCGGCCGCCGCCGAACAGCCCGGGTGCGCACTGTCCTCGAGGAGATGCCTGAATTCCCCGCAGCTGTACCAGGGGATGAGGCGAACTTCGAGGCGAATGTACCCGGGCGCTATGCACATTTGTTCCGTGTCGGACGCTCGATCAAGCATATCGAGCCCGTAGGCGGCAACTCTGCGACCCTGCCCGCCGACTCCAACGCCGTGATCGATGCGATGGTGGCCGATATCGACGCAGCCGAACAGCATGTTCATCTGCTCTTCTATATCTGGCTGGCAGACGGCAACGGCTGCAAGGTCGTCGAGGCGCTAAAGCGTGCAGCCGGCCGCGGTGTAATATGCCGGGCCATGGTGGATGATCTCGGTTCGCGCAGCATGATTCACTCGCAGCACTGGCAAGACATGCGGGATGCCGGGGTGCGCCTGGCCGTGGCCCTGCCGATCGGAAACCCCCTGCTGCGGCCGTTCAGAGGCCGCATCGACCTGCGGGATCACCGCAAGATCGTCGTCATCGACAGCAGTATCACCTATTGCGGCAGCCAGAACTGCGCTGATCCGGAGTTCCGCGTCAAGCCGAAGTACGCTCCCTGGGTAGACATCATGATGCGCTTCGAAGGACCCGTCGCCACCCAAAACCAGTTCCTGTTCGCCCGCGACTGGATGGCTTACGCGGACGAAAACCTCGATGAGCTGTTGCGCCATCCGATCCCTGCTCACCGGTCCGGCTTTCCCGCACAGGTGGTTGCCAGCGGTCCAACGGCGCGCCCCTCGGCCATGCCCGAGATGTTCGAGTCCCTGATGTACGCCGCCCGCAGCAAGCTCGTTATCACCACTCCCTACTACGTTCCGGACGAGCCGCTGCAGAATGCTCTCTGTGCGGCGGCATACCGCGGCGTAGATACCACCATCATTTTTCCCGCCAGAAACGACTCCTGGGTCGTGGCTGCAGCAAGCCGCAGTTACTATGCCGAACTGCTCACGGCGGGGGTGAAAATTCACGAGTACGAGGGCGGCCTGCTGCACACCAAGTCGCTAACACTGGACGGTGAGGTGACACTGATCGGTTCAGCGAACATGGACCGCCGCAGCTTTGATCTCAACTACGAAAACAACATCCTTTTCTACGATCCCGAACTGACAGCTGTGATGCAACAGCGCCAGGCGCAATACCTCGCCCACTCACGACGGGTCGAGCCAAATGAGGTAGCCGCCTGGCCCGTCTCACGCCGTCTGTGGAACAACTTCATAGCGATGCTCGGCCCCGTGCTCTGACCCTGTTTATTTTTATCGGTCTGTTGACGCTCTTTTTCATCAGCTGTTTCAACTCGAATCCGATGGCTGATGGCGCCAACGGGATGGTGTGGAGAGCACCCGAAGCGCCTTTCACACTCAGCGGAATGGTGTCCAATGTTTCAAGAACGCCGCCAATCAACGGAATATGTTCAAACACGCGGTTCAGGGTAACCAGCGGTGCTACCAGCATGGTGAGATCGATCCGCCCATTTTGCAGATCCTGTTCTCCCTGTGCAGTGATGGTCATCGGATGGCCACGCAAAACAGCCTCCTCATAACGGAGCTTGCCATGGCGCAATTTGGCCTTCAGCTGAAAGGAGTGAAAGCCAAAACCTTTTTTCCCCATATCCTCAAAATTTACCTTGCCGGTCAGTACCTCGAGTGTATTGAGGGATTTCAACACGCTGATGAGAATAGCGTCATGATAGATATGTCCATCCGTAGCAGTAACCTGCACCTCACCTGTTGCCTTTTTGAGCAACTCTTCAGCTTTTCCGCTACCATGAAAGCTGCCCTTCAAGTCATACCTTCCATCGGCCTTGAAATCCTCGTTGACGAAGCATCGTCCGGAATGACTCAGCTCATGATTGCTGGCGATGGCTTCAAGTTTGAACTCGATGTTTGGTGGAGACAGCTTGAGTGTTGCCGGCGTGGACATACCGCATATGATGGCCTTTTTTATGCTGACATGCGCCGTCCCGCTCTTTAGGCTGATATCTGCGTGTAAAGGCTTCCAGCTGAATTTGCCAATGTTGAGCCTCCCTGCCTTGAAACGAATTTCCCCCTCCAGCGGGAGAGGTTCGGATTTAGCGGTTTTTGCTCCCCGCTTGTGCACACCGATCGTGTTAAAAGCCTGAAGCAGGGGAGCCAGGTCGAGAGCATTTGTGTTGATCTCCATATCAAGCAAAATACGCTTTTTTGCAGCGGGCTTGATGTTGCCGGAGACCTTTAGCTGCATCGCTCTCCAGGCCAGATGCCCTGATTTTATAGCTATGCGCTGCTCATCGTAGCTCAAACTGGCGGCAGTGAATTTCAGAGGGTGTGATAGCCGCGCATAGTCTGCACTGAGGTGCACATCGGTGGCATCCACTTTGAGCTTCAGTTTACCCGCCACCTTGTCCAGCAGCAGCTTTGCATTGGCGCTGCCTCGCACTTTTTTGAACATCGCCAGCTCATTGAGATGCTGCTTTTCTTTGAGTAAACGCTCGAGTATTGGAGGCAGCTGTGACAAATCCGCCCGAAGATCTGCTTGCAGATGAAACGGCGCAGTATTTTTCATCAGTCCCAATCTTAATGTGCCGTTTGTCCCTCGCGAATTTCCCATGCTTGCCTGCATATTCGCACCTTCCAGTATGCCGTTAGAAATAACAAACTTGCCCGAGACATCCTTGAGGTCAAACTGCATCGCAGGAACATGAATGGCGCCATCTTGCATCTCCCCTTGAATCTCCATGTTATTCGCTCTACCCAGATCCTTGAACGATTCTCCCTGCGTTTTGAGGCGTATCGAGTGGATACTGCCATCTTTTACGATATCGAAAACAGTTTTGACAACAGGACTTGTTACCAATAACCCCAGCGCCAAACGCCGCACCGAGGAGATATCGATTTGAGAACCATTGACTTGAAGAGTGACCAGCGACGTAGTTGGGGATGTCGTTGTCTTCAGCAGGCCGCTCACTGAGATGCCTTGCCACACATCGGACTTGCAATTGAGAGTGAATTTTCGCCCGGCAGGCGTACTCTCCAACAGGAAATCAAGCTGCGTCAGTTGCAGCAATTTCCGCTCTCCGGCAAACAGGTTGGCGCTGGCATTGCTCACGCGAACATCCAGATTCGGTATTTTATATTCTGCAAGGGTTGAAATGATGGCATCGATTTTTCTCTTCAGCTCTTCAAGGTAAAGAGGTTGAGAAATTCGATTGTCAGCGGCAGATTTTTCGGGGTGGATATAGTCAACTTCGGCAGAATCAAGATGGATGCTGGTGACTTCTATCTTTCCCAGAAAAAGGGGCAGGATGTTGAGATTAACTCCCACAGACGCTGCCCTCGCCTTCACATGCGGCGGCATGGAGAGGGTTGCCTGCTCAAAAATGATCTGTGGACGAGGAAAAACATCCAGCGCCAGCTGCTTAAAGTCAATGTCGACACCGGATCTCTGTTTGATCTCACTGCGCAACGCCTCTCTCACCAGCTGCGTATCGATAACCTTCGGCGCAAGGATGACAACGGCGAACATCAGAATCAATACTGCACACAGGCTGGCAATGACGCCGTAAACTATTTTTTTTGGTCGAGCCATGATCAGTGTGATAAATTTGGGACAGAGAAAAATCAATACGGTATATGAACAAGGTGAACCAAAGTCTGCCCAGTGATTCACTTTACTCTGATCCTGATTATTATTTCACTTATTTATTGGTTGCTGTTAGGATCTGTCCATGAGCACGTACAAAGTATGAACATGGTCACTCGTTGGACTCATTTCCCACACTTCACGCAGACAAAAACAAATAATCCTTCCGACTATTTTTAATATCTATTTTCGCCGGATTCTGAATATAATTGGGCGTTCATAATCATAGAGTTCAAAATTTGTTATCGGCTCTATAATAAGTAAAAGAGAGTAATAAAATCATCAAATATGTATTGATTTGTTTGCTTGTTTGCAGTTCTGTTGCTACTGCCCAGGCCCCGGATAAAGTCAACGCAATTGTAATCGACATCGGTGAGAGTAAAGATGGCATAGGGATCTATCGCCTGGGATGACGAAGAGATTTTGCCACTGGCTGAAAACAGATGGGTTCCCCTCTCAGGCTACTTTGAGACATCTCTGAATTACTGGAATGGCTCGGAGAATAGCATTTTTGCAATTGCCTTTTCCCCTGTTATTGCATTACACATTTGCCGTGATTGCAAGTACACGCCATATATTTGAAGCAGGAATTGGCGCAGCCCTGCTATCTCGCACCACCATCGATGACCGGGACATGGGATCGACATTCCAGTTCGAAAACCGGCTAGGCGTGGGCGTCAAGCGGGGTGATTTTGATCTTCATGTGCGCTATATGCACTACTCGAATGCAGGCCTATCCTGGCCGAATAACGGCATAGATCTCTTTATTGGTGGCCTGTCTTATAAATTTTGACGTCGCATTGCCGGCACTTCCGCCATCCATGGTGGTCGGATGATAGCTCCTACAGTTCCATGTGAGGTCAGCCAATGAAGCACCTGATTCAAGCCTATATAGATCCCTACCTGACAAAGACAATGCGTTTGCATTACCATTCAAGTAAGCGCCAATTCCCGGACTAGAGAATCAATATGACAAACTCATTATTAGTAACTGAATCTACTTTGACCGATCGCTACCAAACTACTGTGCCTGACGCTGTGCGCAAAGTTCTACACCTGAACAAGCGCGAGAAAATTCGCTACACCATCCAACCAGATGGCAATGTTCTGCTATCTCGAGTAGATATGTATGAAGCAGATCCGGTGCTGGACAATTTTTTAAGTTTTCTAGCAAACGATATCAAAAACAATCCGCTGCATGTGAAAGCTGTGAGCCACGAGTTGGTAGCTCGCATTCAAAGCCTGGTTGCAGACGTCGAAGTCGATCTTGACGCTCCTCTTAATGATGAGGATGAATAGTTTTGTCAGAACAAGCCTCGACAGTGATCAATGAATGGACGATCTTCGCTCATCCATTATTCCTTGATGAAATAGAAATACTAACTAATAAAGTTGAACAATTAAAATATAAAGATCCTGTCAACTATCTCAAGAAGAACGCAGCCAAGCGTTTAGCAGCCATTTCCAAATTAGCCTTCGATATTATTCCGAAAGATCCAATGTTACCTATATATCGTCAAGGCACAACGCTTGGAGAAAACCACAAACACTGGTTTAGAGCCAAGTTCTTTCAACAATACCGATTGTTCTTTCGTTTCCATTCGGAATCAAAAATTATCGTTTTTGCCTGGGTTAACGACGAG
>JAQYVP010000022.1 GCA_030145485.1 Chromatiales bacterium | reverse complement strand
TATTCATGATTTTCAATTTTCCATATTACCACTCACTGAAAATATCGGACACCGGGCGCTTGTTTATGTGGAAGAGTATGCGCTTTCATCAAATATGAGAGCAGGTGATGCTATTATCGCGGCCACGGCTGTAGAAAATAACATGTTGCTTGTCACGAGTAACGTCAAGCATTTCAGGGCAGTCAAGGAGCTGCAACTCAAGGTGTTTAAGCCGTGACAGGGCAAGCGTGCGCCAGCGGGGATTATTTTTGTCATTGGGTTTCTATTAAACACCTATGGCGGCCAAACATCCGTGACTATTTAATCGGGGTCAGAACACAATGCTTTCTAATATTAGCGAAAACTGTGTTTTGACCCCGGTTTATTTGGCATCATGGAGGAGAGGTACATGACTCAGGTAATTTCATCCCGGGCGCTCGAGCGGCTGATTCGTGAAATCAAGAGCGAGGTCAGGCAAACCGCATCCTATACCGGCAGGGAGAACCTCAAGCCCGAAGTTTACGAGGCGATGATGCAGGTCAATCGTGAAGATTTCGTGCGTGACGAAGATCGCGGGCTCGCTTGGGGGAACTATCCTCTCTCGATTGGCCAGGGACAGACGATTTCACAACCCTATATCGTTGCCCTGATGACGGACATGCTGGAGGTCGACAGCGAATCCGTAGTACTGGAGATCGGCGCCGGATCCGGATACCAGGCAGCCATCCTGTCACGCATCGTCAAACAGGTCATCAGCATCGAGATCATTCCACAACTGGCCCGACAGGCGCAAAAATTCTTATCTAATCTGGGCTACGAGAATGTCACCGTCAAATGCGGCAACGGTCGATTGGGGTGGCCGCAACTGGCGCCCTATGACGCTATCATCGTGACCGCGGCATCCGGGGATATCCCCCCTGAACTGATCAGACAGCTCAAACCCGGTGGACGCCTGGTGATTCCACTTGGAGGCCAGTGGCTGGCTCAGCAGCTGATGGAGATCAGCAAGGATGAAGAAGGCAATACCACAGAGAAAGCCGTTCTGCCGGTCTCCTTCGTGCCTTTGACTGGCAGTAAGGAATCCTGATGATCACTGAAGTTTGAGTCTGATGTCACTCTTCGACGGGATTGTCATGCGCTGATTATCCAGCAGCCCGTCCCGAGAGGCTGTTCGAGAACATAGGCCAAAGCTGGCAGAGTTATAATCGTTCAGGCAGGTGAGAGCGGATTTCACGAGGATCATACTGTCCCAGGTTCTTTACGATCCTGCTAACCTTCACATCCGTCAATGAATCGAGCTGATCTTTCAACAGGCCCATAAAATGAGGGCCTGCAACCAGCAGCAGCCGGTTGCAGTGGCCGGCATGACAGGCCGCCCGCAGATGATCGCCGACCTGCCTGGCGAAACGAATGGCCTCCTGTTCTTTTGGCTCTACCGATGCCCCCATAGCGTGACGTCCCTGTCCGCTGCTGTCAAAACTGCGCCCCGGACGGTCCGAGCCCAGTGTTTTCGCCTGGTCGCGACCTGCAGGATGATCCAGGTGTTCCAGCTCCTGCAGCTCACCGCGAGGTTCGTCAACGGTAAAGATACGCGCCTTGCTTTGATCTGCTACTACTATCCAGTGTTTTGACATATTGTTTTCCTCGGAAATCGATATCATTGTGGCGCATCAATCGTTCTCTTGGCTGGGCTGATATTGACCCAGCATCGCAAGATGATTGAGACGTGCGCGCTTCAGCAGCGCCTGTTGTGCAGTCTGCACATTCTCGTTGTTGCCGAGCCAGGCCTGCAAGGCTGTCTGCTGCAGGGCGCGGCCGTAGGATATGCTGAGTTTCCAGGGCGCGTCGGGCGCCTGCTGATTCAAGGCATTCAGGTTGGCAGTGGCTTCTTCAGGATCCTGTCCACCAGAGAGAAAGTTGATGCTTGGTACAGCAGCGGGAACCGTGCGGCGCAATACCTTGAGTGTCGCTGCGGCCACTTCGTCCACTTTGGCGCGGCGCAACTCTTTACCGGGCAGCACCATATTGGGTTTCAGGATCATCAGTTCCAGCGCCACCCGGTGGCGTTGTAATGCATGAAAAACCGCATGTTGAACAGCCTGTGTGACTTCGGCGTGGCGATCGATGTCGTGATCACCATCCATTAACACCTCCGGCTCTACAATCGGAACCAGGCCCTCATCCTGACATACCGCAGCATAGCGAGCCAGCATTTCGGCGTTGGCCTCGATGCCGTTCCGGCTGGGTGCTTGTTTGCCGATGGCATAGACTTCGCGCCACTTGGCAAAACGCGCACCCTGCTGCTTATAGCTGCGTAGACGTTCAGCCAGACCGTCGAGCCCCCTGGTGATAAGGTCACCGGCAGATAAGGCCAGCGGGGTCGTGCCCTTGTCGACTTTGATGCCCGCGACGATGTTTTGTGCCCGGGCTGTTTCCACAATGGTGGCGCCATTGTCGCTATTGTGGCCAAGCGTTTCCTCAAATAGAATGATGCCGCTGATATATTCACCCAGGCCCTCGGTCGTTACCAGCAGACTGCGCCAGGCGCGCCGGTTTTCTTCACTGCATTCAACCTTGATGGGGATGAAACGTTTGGCAATAGTTGGAGTGCTTTCATCGGCTGCAAGAATGCCGCGGCCTGTTTGCACCATATCGCGGATGGTGGTTTCGAGTTCTGTTGCGTATTGCATATTTTCTCTCCTTACCTGGCGTATAGATATAAATGACCATTGATTACACTGGATGCATCGGCCAGGTTCCTGGATTGTGTTGTTTCAACCTCAGCATAAGTTTAACCCACGTGCTTGAGGTTGGACAGGTCAATAATATGAAGTGATTAGCCTATGCTTCAGCTGGCTCACGGATTGAGCCACCACCAAGCGCATACTGGTCGTGTCCAAAAAAGCAGGAGACGAATCATGCCAATCAACAAAATCCAATTCCAACGGGGGCTGTCATTGCCTGATCACTTTGCTGAATACGGCTCGGAGGCCCAGTGTAAAGCAGCGCTCGAAAAAATGCGATGGCCGGATGGCTTTATCTGCCCGGATTGTGGAGAAACAGAACATACAATTGTACAGCGCGGTGAACTGAAGCTCTGGCAATGCCGATCCTGTCGGAAACAGACATCTCTGACCGCCGGGACGATATTTGAATCGACACGTTTGCCATTGATGATATGGTTTCTTGGTATCTACCATCTGACGCAGCCGAAAAATAGTGTATCAGCTCTGGAACTCAAACGGCTGCTTGGTGTGAACTACAAGTCTGCATGGCGATTAAAGCACAAACTCATGCAAGTCATGGATGAACGTGAAGATAAGCGTGTGTTGAATGATCGTGTCGAAGTCGATGATGCTTATCTGGGTGGTGTCCATCCTGGAAAAGCTGGACGAGGTGCACACGGGAAGGTTCCATTCGTGATTGCAGTTCAAACCAGTGAGGAGGAGCATCGTCCCTGGTATGTGCGATTGGATCCAGTATCCGGCTTTACAAAGAAGGCGCTGATACAGTGGGCCGAGAAAGCTTTGGACCCTGATGCTCTGCTGGTTTCAGATGGATTAGCCTGCTTTGTTGCTGCAGGTGACTTGGTCAGAGACCATGAGAGGGTTGTGGTTGGTGTGCGCAAAAGTTCGGATCTGGAATGTTTCCACTGGGTGAATACCTTGCTCGGCAACATCAAGAGTTCAATTCAGGGTACCTACCACGGATTCAAGTTCGACAAATATGCCGGGCGCTATCTTGCCGAGTTGCAGTATCGATTCAACCGGCGCTATGATCTGTCGAGTATGGTTCAGCGCTTACTGAGAGCCTGCACGCTGACGACGGCTCGGCCGGAGGTGTGGCTGCGCTCAGCTGAAGCATGGGGCTAATCACTTTTTCTTTTCTCCTTGTTGATTTCACTGATCCTTTGCTAACTGAGATAAACACTTTTCGCATATTTTTTGAATTCAAGGATGGCGTTTAGCCGAGCAAGGCCAAATAGATGGACATGAATTCCTTTCGGAATATTGCGATGAACTTTTTCCAGAATAGCGAGGATTACCTTAGTTGAACTCCTGACGAGTCCTCCAATGCCTATCCG
>JAQYVP010000007.1 GCA_030145485.1 Chromatiales bacterium | reverse complement strand
CTGCTGGAAGCAGTGATTGTTGCTAAGCCTGCGGGCACATTTCTTATCATGGGCCATTGGCTGAACGCTGGGTTATCAGCATGGTCATGATGCCCCATGGTGAAGTTGACCTGATTTTTGACGAGTTAGGAAGAGTCAGTGAGTCAGTGGCATAATTAGCAATGAGAACTACGCGAGCATGGTGTATGAACAACTGCAAGAGTAACCATCAATAAACCCTGATCAGGTAGATCTGGAGACAGCAATCGAAATCATGGAGAGCTCGAAAGAGATACGGTTGCCATTTTAAACGAGCAGAGATAAGAGTTGTTGAACATTACAATGACCAAATTTTACTCGGGAGGCAATATGTCAAAGCACTGGATAGTAGTAGCAGATCAAAGCAAAGCTCGAATCTTTACCGTTGACGACCCACGCGGCGAATTGCAGGAGTTGGAACAACTGGAGCATCCTGCAGGTCGCGACCAGGCGCAAACGCTGGACTCGGACCGTCCGGGCCGCAGTTTTGACATCAGCGGCCAGGGACGTCACTCTATGGGGACATCGGTGGAGCCAAAAGAACAAGAGGCAATTCGTTTCGCCAAGCAGGTCGGCGATCATCTGCGGGCAGCCTGTAATGCCGGACGCTGCAACCAGCTGCTGTTGATTGCAGGACCTCATTTTATAGGCCTGTTGAAAGAACAGCTTGGTTCATTGACGCAGGTGACGGTTACAGAGATCGTAAAGAACCTGGGACAGCATGACTCCCGTGAAATCCGTACTCACTTGCCGGAACGATTATGAGTGCAACGCTGTTGCGTAAAATCATCCCACTGCCAAACACAGAACAACCCTACTGCGCAAATCTCTCTTCATCTGGCCAACTGGAATCTTTCTGTATGAAGCAGTGATCATCTATACTGAGAAGCGGAAGCATCCTCTTATTGCACAAACAGGAGATATCATCATGAAAAAACCACCTCTGATATTCGGCATACTGCTGACCTTATGCGTAATGCACAATGCGACTGCGTGGTCTTCCTGGTCCACCTGGTCACAATATCCGCAGGCACCTCAGAATTACCAACAATGGCACAGCAACTCACAGATATCCACTGGCTTTCAGATCCAGCATTTCTCTGCGCCTGACGGGTATTACATCCGTATTGCATCAAAGGGGCAAAACACCAACCAGATCAATATCGATGTTGAAGGCAGACGCATCACCATCAGCAGTCGTCAGGTTCAACAAGATCAATCCGGAAGGGTGCGTATGATGCAATCCGGTAATTTTTCGCAATGGATAGCCTTGCCCATGGATGCTGACATGCAATCGATGCGCCGCAGACAGAGTCCCGGAATGATCGAAATTTTCGTGCCCAGGCTTCGCTGACGGAGAGTTGTCATGAGGTTCTGTCACTTCCTGAATTCATCTAAAGCAAATCAACTCATGGATTGATTATGCGCACCCTGAAACTTCGCCGCGTCGCTATCGACACCTACAGGGAGAATGTCGCCTTTTTGCATCGTGATTGCGAAACCTACCGCAGTGAAGGTTTTCAGGCGCTGAGCAAGATTGAGATTCACAGGGATGAGAACAGGGAAAAGAGATATTTGCCGGTCATCGCAGTGCTCAATGTGGTTGATGACGCCAACATTACTCAACCCGGCGAACTGGGCCTCAGCGAGCAGGTCTATGCACAGTTGGCGTTGCCGGAAGGTACGCCGGTGTGTGTTGCACAGGCGACACCCCCTGTCTCCCTCAAGGCGGTCCATCGCAAGATAGCTGGAGAGCGACTCGAATTTGAAGAGTACCTCGAAATTACGCGGGATATCGTTGAGAACCGCTATTCAAGGATAGAGATGGCTGCATTTCTGGTCTCCTGTTCGCAAAATGGTCTGGAACGTGAGGAAGTACTGAGTCTCGCCATAGCAATGGTGGAGACAGGCGATCGCCTGGACTGGGGTGAGTCACTGGTGGTGGACAAGCACTCTATCGGGGGAATTCCTGGGAACCGCACCTCCATGCTGGTGACGCCTATCGTCGCTTCCCACGGCATGCTGATGCCAAAAACCTCCAGTCGCGCCATCACATCTCCGGCTGGCACAGCCGACACCATGGAAGTGCTGGCGAATGTCGATCTTGAGCCACGCAGACTACACAATATCGTCCAGCAGCAGCGCGGCTGTCTGGCATGGGGTGGCACCGCTAGACTAGCGCCGGTGGATGATATCCTGATCTCGGTTGAGCGTCCGCTCTCCATGGATTCTCCGGGGCAGCTGGTCGCTTCTATTCTTTCCAAGAAGGTAGCGGCAGGTGTCACCCATCTGTTGATTGACATCCCGCTTGGGCCTACGGCCAAGGTGCGCAGCCGTGCAGACGCATTGCAGCTGCGTAAACTGTTTGAATATGTCGGCGATCGGATGGGTCTGCACTTGGAGGTGATGATTACCGACGGTGCACAGCCCATCGGCAGAGGAGTCGGACCGGTGCTGGAGGTGCGTGATGTGATGCAGGTTCTGCACAATGACCCCGGGGCTCCACGACCCCTGCGTGAGAAGGCGCTGAGACTGGCCGGCCGCATCCTCGAGTTTGATCCCGATGTGCGGGGCGGCCAGGGATATGTGATTGCCAGGGATATTCTCGATTCCGGGCGGGCATTGGCAAAGATGCAGGCGATTATTCAGGCTCAAGGAGCAAATCAAACTTTGCTGCTGCCTGGTCGCCTGCAATTTCAGGTGACATCACAAGGTGATGGAGTGGTGACGGCTATTGACAACTTGCAGGTGGCGCATATTGCACGTCTGGCTGGTGCTCCGATCGACAAGGGAGCCGGTGTTGATTTGCACAAAAGCCCCGGTGATTCTGTAGAACAGGAGGAACCTTTGTATACGATCCATGCTGAATTCCCGGCAAATTTCAATTTCGCCAAAGATGCTGCAGAAGTGGAAAACGGATTTCAAATCGGTGCTCCGGATGATGAGCCTCAGGAATAGTGAAGGACTGCTTCTTGGTTTCCCGGAATACCGGGAGCCTGCTGCGCGCCTGGCAATGGTTGCCGGTCTCTCTTATGCCGAGGTGGATATACACACTTTTCCCGATGGTGAAAGCCGTTTACGCCTGCCTGAAAAATTGCCGTCACGGGTTGCCTTCTGCCGCAGTCTTGATCAGCCCAATGACAAACTGCTGGAACTCATACTGGCTGCGGCCGGCGCCAGGGAGCAGGGAGTAGAGCACTGCACTCTTGTTGCCCCCTATCTCTGCTATATGCGTCAGGACAAGGCTTTCTTGCAGGGAGATGTCGTCAGTCAGCGCATCATTGGAAAGCTGATCGCCGATTATTTCACCGAAGTGCTGACCGTTGATGCGCATCTTCACCGTATCTCACATCTATCTGAAGCCATTCCTTCCCGGATTGCAATGAACCTGAACGCGACACAGCCCATGGCGCGTTTTCTTACCGCTCAGCTCGAAAATCCCCTGCTGGTTGGTCCTGATCAGGAGTCTGAGCAGTGGGTTGCCGCTATTGCAGCTTACGATAATCTGGATTACGTCGTGGCGAGAAAGCAACGCTTTGGTGACAGGGAGGTGGTGGTGAAACTTCCGCCGGCTTCGTATCAGGGGAGAGATATCGTGCTGCTGGATGATGTGGCCAGCAGCGGAAAAACCTTGGAGGTTACAGCTAGGGAACTTGAAGTTCATGCGC
The DNA here is from genome assembly GCA_030145485.1 of Chromatiales bacterium. GTDB lineage: Bacteria > Pseudomonadota > Gammaproteobacteria > Chromatiales > Chromatiaceae > Sva-25. Next base: position 17,792 of record JAQYVP010000007.1, on the reverse strand, counting down.
CGGGCTCCATTTCCGTGCTGGTGACGCATGCCCTGTTTGTCGGCAATGCACAACAGAGATTAACTGCAGCCGGAGTCGGAAACATCTGGAGCTGCGATAGTATTTCTCATCAGAGTAATGCAGTGCGTCTTGACGAAATGCTAGGGAGTGCACTGGCCGGTATTTTCGCCGGAGAAAGATGATGCCGCAGGCAGACTCTTCCGAGGCGCTCGAGCACTTCATGCTTGAAAGCACAATCAGATTGTCCTGGCTTAGAGCTCGATGATGTACTGGGAATGGTCTGGCAGACTGAAATGCAGGTGCTATAGAATGGCTGGTAGCGTCAAAACTGAATTGGTGTTTGACGGCTATTCTTTGTTGTTAGAAAAAAACCGGTGACTTGTTGCAGCAAGCTGGCGGAGATGCCCTGGCACTCTCCCTTACATTGCTCTCGGTAATTTCATACCAGTATCTCTTGCACAGTGATCACCACTTGTCCAGAGGTGAAAAGCCGGCAACCTCCAGTGCTCTCAAAATCGAATTGAGGTGCTGATCAATCGTCTCCACAACAAGTTGGCGGTGTCGGTGCGCGCATCGACCTGCCTGCAGTGTAATGCATATAGCGAAGTACCCTCACCTCATATGAGTGGCTTCGAAATAATTATGCGAGGATCAAACTGCCCGGTTTTACTTAATGCCTCCTCATTGCGAATTGTGAGATATTTTCCCTGGCACTGGGTCCATCCCTTTTTTTCCATCTCCCTGAGTGTGCGGTTTACATGAGCTGATGTCAGCCCGACAGCATCACCTATGTCCTCCTGGGTAAGAGGAAAGATGATTGAGTTGCTGGATTCATCATAGTCGTTCTGCTTCTGCAGGCGCACCCTGTGGAAGAGTTCCAGCAACAGAAAGGCGATGCGCTCCTGCGCATTTTTGCGCCCAGTACCGATCAGGTGGTGTTGACAAAGATTCATATCATGCATTTCCATCTCTGCGAGTCTTATAGCCAGCTGCGGCTGTTTTTCCATCATTAGTCGAAGCTGTGTGGTAGGAAATGCACAAAGCGTACTGTCCATCAGAGCTAGTGAACTGTGCAAATATCCTCCCGTCGGTCCAATGCTGTTGACCTGAAATCCAAAAAAATCTCCGGGAAGTAAAAAACGCAGAATCTGGCGTTTGCCGTTGTCGAGGATCTTGAAAATAATCAGCCAGCCATCAAACAGAGTGTAGAGTGTGTGAGCAGTCTCGCCCTGCCGAAAGAGAATCTCTCTTGCAGGGAGCAGATATTGCGAGTTGCGAAACTCCTGCATCCAGCCAAGGTCATCTTCAGGAACATCGCGAAACAGTGCCATTTTTCGAATCGGACACTCCTTGCACTCGGTTTGCGGGTTAGGGCATTGCAGCAGATTGTTTTTTTTATTCATAAGATACGGAACTCATTGAATCCTGGAATTATCAAAAACATGACCTTTCACGCTGACATAATATACGCGCAAGGATGCAAACAGTGGAAGTTCTGTATGGCTACAGGACGAGTCACGCCAAAATATACGCTGTAGATAGAACTCATTGGACAGAACTCAATAAATATTTTATTGCGTATGGCTCTTGAACAGCTCTTGAACAGCTCTTTCGCAGCATCTTCTGCATCTTGAAGTGTCAGAAAAGGACCTCGGCTGTGACGTTGTGTACGTGCTTTAAAATACCAACCTGATTTTGTGAAGAGCGGTGTCAGATGAAAAAAACAGACCTTTTTGTCTGCGAAACGTGCGGTCAACCTACCCATTTCGCCTCTTTCTTTGTTGTTGTGTGTTGATTGTCAATAGCTGTAGTTAAATTAGCTGGTTTCCAACGTATTTGCAATTGGGATGCTGAACAGCAGTATGCCAATCAGGAAAAAGATAGTGCGAACAAAGTGAATACCCCTCTTCATGAACTACACTGCCCTGTAAATAAATCATGATTATGTTTATAAATCCCGGTTTTCACGTCGAACATATTCAGTAGCGAGTGAACCAGATAATCGTGGGAGACATGCTTCTCCTTGCACGCTTTCATCGAGACATCTGTCAGACCTTTGACTTGCTTCAACCCATCTGACAACCAGGCGATTATAGGCACCTTTTTCTGTACATTCGGCGCTATCATATAAGGCAGGCCGTGTAGATAGATACCGTTCTCACCAAGAGATTCACCATGGTCGGAGGCATACAACATAAATGCATCATATTTATTCGCATGATATTTTAGATACTCGATGGTTTTATTCAATACATAATCCGTGTAGACAATAGTGTTGTCGTATGCATTAGTGACGGAATCATTGCCACATTCATGTGGAGCGTTGGACTCGCAGGCTGGCTGAAAACGGGTGAATGTTTTTGGGTAACGCTTGTAATATGCCGGGCCGTGACTGCCCAGGGTATGCAAGACGATCAGCACATCATTATTAGAAGCATCTATCAGGGTATCCAGCTTGTCCAGTAGAATTTCATCGGTGTATTCACCCTGGTTGTAAAATATTGACGCTGTATCAAAATCGTGATGGAAATTTTCCGACTCGATGCGAGCGCAGACACCTTTGCAGCTGGAATTATTATCGAGCCAAATGACCTTCACGCCTGCTTTCGTTAGCACATCCAGCAGATTGGACTCTTTTTCCGCCTTGTCGGGCGAATAGTCTTCTCTATCCAAAAATGAAAACATGCAGGGTACAGAGTAGGCGGTTGAAGTACCGCAGGACCAGGCATCAGAAAAGCTGACGATATCCTGCTTTTTCAAGAGTGGATTAGTTGCACGTCGGTAGCCATTGAGTGAAAAATGATCGCTGCGAGCAGTCTCCCCTACAACCATGATGCCTACCCGTTTTCTGCCGTTATGCGCCACGATCGCATCATCGCCGATCACCTGAAAAAGTACTGAGTCACTGGCGTAGCTATCTTTGACAACTTTAATGACAGATGACACTGGGAAATGTGGATTAACCATCACCCGCAAGTCTCGATTCTCACGTGAGAAGTAGGTGACATACTTGAAGTTCAACATCACCAGCGCACCAATAACCACAAGCACGCCAATAGCGTAGGTGAAACGCGTGAGCAGTTCCGGCAAAGGCTTCTTGTAATGAACCTTCACTGCCAATACGAAGGCGGATGGGAGAAAGCCAAACAGGAAAAGATGCCAAAGCAGCGAAATAGAGAGCAGCTCGGTGGCCTCGTTGGTATTTTGATCCTTGACGGTTTCCAGCATGTTGAGGATCATACTCTTGTCAATAATGACGCCGATGCCGTTGAAGTAAACCACCAATGACGAGGTCAAGAGGAAAAAAATTAGCAGCGGCTTGAGCAGGAATCTCTGCCCGGCAATGAGAAATATTAGCGCCATAATCCCGACGATTGACGCGAAAGAAGTCACTGCATAGCCGAAACCCTTTAGGCTTAGGAGGTCCAGTCGCTGCACAAGCGAAGACCAAAATATTGAATTATCCGCTAGTGCGATGAATGCAGCGGTTATCAAAATCAGGGAGATAGAGGATAGCTTCAACTTTTTCATATCGACTTATAAAATAGGGTTGGATCATGATGGGCACAAAAAATGCTATCTCGGCAGCATCTCACGCCCGATGTGAATGAAGCACAAGCTTATGTCAATGCCAGTACCGTCACTATTCCCATCTGGAAAGGTTGCATGCTAAATTACAAGGGATTCGCTGTGATTGTGGAGTAGAGGAGAGTAGAAACTCTGAACTGTATTGGCGGGGTTGAACCGTTGTTCAATCAGTGAAGTGCCTGCGGATTGGCTATTTCATGTATATCGCGATCGGCGTTACTGGTCTCTTTTCAAGCAGTTGGGTTCGCTCGCGTCGAAAGACAGCACAACACGCAAACCCGGGGAGTTGTTTGCCAACTCCAGTATTGCTTTATGCAACTGCGCAACGGCCGCCACCAGGCTGAGGCCCAGCCCGTTTCCCGAGGTGCTGCGCGCCCGTTCCAGCCGAACGAAGCGCTGTAACACACGTTGTTGTTGGTCTGTGGGTATGCCTGGGCCGGAGTCACTGACCGTCAACACCGCATGCCCGTGCTCCTGTCTCAGTTGCAGCTTGATCCTGGCGCTTGCGCCGGCGTAGTTGTGTGCGTTCTCCAGCAGATTACTGATGGCTACGCTGAGCAGGTGGTGATTTCCCTGGATAGAAATCCCGGGCTGCAATTCAAGTTGCAGCTGCTGACCTTGATCTTCCACCAAGTCTTTGTAGAGTACACCGAGGTCTCCAGTCAGTGTGGACAGGTCGATATTCTCCCACTCGCCACGGTAGCTGCCGGCCTCTGCCTGGGCTATTTCCAGTAGAGCGTTAAAAGTGTGGATCATACCGTCCACATCTTCCACAGCACTTTTTATCGTGTGCCGGTACTCTTGCGGTTCACGCGCCTCGAGCAGGGTCACTTCCATGCGGCTTCGCAGGCGCGAAAGCGGGCGCTTGAGATCATGCGCCACATTGTCGGTCACCTCACGCATACCGTTGACCAACTGTTCGATGTGTATGAGCATACGATTGAGGTGGGCAGCAAGCTCATCGAATTCATCATCTCGCCCGCTGAAGGCGACGCGCCTTGAAAGATCACCCCGGAGGATATGACGCGCTGTGTCATTAATCTGATCGACCCGCTCGAGCATCTGTCGTCCCATGCGCCACCCCAGCAGTAGTGTAAGCCAGACGATCACCAACAGGATCAACCCCATCGTGCTCAGGATGAATTCCTGCAGATCCTCTGCCTGTCGCATACTCTGAGCGATCAACAGGCGACTGCCGTCCGGCAGGGTGGTGGCGATCATGGGCCAGAAGCCATCCTCGTCTTCAACATGGCGGGGAATAATATCGTCCTCTATCCAGATGTTCCGAACCCTGCTGTCGAGTTGCAGGTGAGGCGGTCAGGCCTTGAGATTGCCTGTCACTTTCTCTCCATCGGGTGATGTCAGCAACAGATAACGGCGGTTCTCAGTATCGATAACAGGTTGGTTATTCAGGATTTCAAGCAGTCGGTGTCGCCCCTCTTTCTGATCGATCCGGGTCAAGGTTGCCAAATCATTCTCCAGCCCGGCAGTGATCTGGGCATCCACGTAGTGACTGGTAGCCCAGTAGAGAACACCCAGCCCGAGGCCGGTCAACAGGACGTAGAACACTGCATCGCGTAGCGCCAGCCGGATTGCCGTTGTCCGCAATAGTCTATTCAGATGCACTGAGGCGATACCCCCGACCGCGAATGGTATGCAACAGCGGCTTGTTGAAGCCCTTGTTGATCTTGCTGCGCAGGCGGGAAATCTGTGTGTCGATCACATTCGTGTGCGGGTCAAAGTGAAAATTCCAGACTTGTTCCAGCAACATGGTTCGTGTGACCAGCTGGTCGGCATGGCGCAACAGATATTTAAGCAGTTGAAACTCCTTGGGTTGCAGGCGGATTTCCCGACCGGCGCGGCGAACCTTGTGAGTATTTAAATCCATTGCCAGGTTTGCCATTTGCAAGTGTGTCGTTGGAGATATCTCATGCGCACGACGTTTCAGCGCTTCCAGCCTGGCCAGAAGTTCTCCGAATGCATAGGGCTTGACCAGATAATCGTCCCCCCCTGCGCGCAGACCTTCAATGCGGTCATCCACCTCCCCCAGGGCGCTGAGCACCAGGGCCGGAGTAGTTTTGCCATCCGCACGTAGCATGCGAATAATTGACAGGCCGTCACGTTTTGGAAGCATTCGGTCTATGATCAGCACATCATAGCGCCCGGTCAGCGCAAGGTGCAGTCCGTCTTCACCATCAGCAGCATGATCCACCACGCAACCGTTCTCCTCGAGTCCTTTTGCGAGCCAGACAGACGCTTCTCTGTCATCTTCTATCAGCAGAATATGCATAGCACTATGATACATTATGAACTTTGGATGTCCTGCTTACCGTTTAGCAAGGTTTGCGTTTTCTGACCCTGGACAGGGTAGAATTGAAATCATTTATGGAGCAGCCATCCCTGCTGAATGAATCTCATGGTCGAGCAAATTATTGTCGCTGTCCTGCTATCCATTGAGTACTTTCATCTGATGAGATACTGGCTGCTGCCTGGCTCCGCCCTGTTGTTTCGATACTCCTGACTAAAAGCATCCCGGTTCATATCCTATTGCTTGTTCGATCTTGTAATATCAAGCTGTGACCATTTCTTTGATACAAAGACGATGGCTATCAACAGTATCTATGATCACCTCGACATATCGGTCTGCTCAACCTGCCAATCGATGATTTTCAGGGAGTGTCAATGATCGTTTGAAGTGGAACACACCCTTGATATTCAGGATCCTCTGAATAAGTCCATGGGATGGGGGTTCGGGGGAAGGGTGATCCGGACACCCGTTATAAACCATTGATAGATACCCCCTTCCCCCGTAGAAAAATTTGCAGGAATGCTCTGGTCGAGGCGCGGAGCGACTTGATCAGAGCTTCCTTAACAGACGATGCAATGTGCGGGACATATTGTGGAGATAACCACAGAAAAACAACCCAAACCACGAAAGTCACGAAAATTCGTTTTGTCTATTTTCGGCAATATCTCATTAACTCCGTGCAGCCCCCTGCCCTCCACAGAGTCAAAAAAGCACGGCCTTATTGAATAGTTACTTTTTTCGTGCTTTTCGTGACTTTCGTGGTCAACATTCCTATTCTTTAACGTATTTCAGTGCTGGATGAGGTCTCGATCAGGCGTGTGAATGCCGTACCGACACCCACACCGAACTTGCTGATGAGGCGATCCAGGGCATTCTCTCTGACAGTGAAATCAACCACTTTTTTTACGCCAATCACTTCAGTTGCAACGTAACGGATGTCGCCGAAGCCATCGATCAAACCAAATCCTTTCGCCGTGGTGCCGCTCCAGTAGAGACCGCTAAAGATCTCTTCACTCTCCTTGAGTCGATCTCCACGCCCGTCACGCACAGCCTGGATAAACTGCTGATGCACTTCCGACAACATCTTCTCTGCATGCAAGCGGTCATCCTCTTTGAGCGGCAGGAAGGGATCCAGGGTGACTTTGCTCTTGCCGGAGGTAATGACACGCCGTTCGACACCCAGTTTCTGCATGGCATCGACGAAGCCGAACTCTCCCATGCGCACACCGATGGAACCAACGATACTCGATTCATTGGCATAGATTTCGTCTGCTGCTGCAGCGACATAGTAAGCCCCGGATGCACCGACATCTCCGATGACCGCATACACCGGAATATCCTTATGCTCTTTTCTCAAGCGGCGGATGTCAGCATAGATGCGTGCTGACTGAACGGGACTGCCGCCCGGACTGTTGATCTGTAGAATAATACCTTTGGTGCTGTTGTCCTTGTATGCATTTTTCAACCCCTTCGCAACCTGGTCTGCAGAGATGCCTTTATCCTTCGGCATAATCACATCATCGATTGATATTAACGCCGTATGATCACCAACATTGAGATTATCGCTCGACATCTTGCCATTGAAAGCCATATACAGCAGCAGGAATAAATAGCCGAACAACAGGATGCGAAAAAAGATGCTCCAGCGTCGTTTACGCCGCTGTTCCTTGACCGATTCCAGCGCCAGTTTTTCGATCAGATTGCGCTCCCACACAATCTCTCCGGAATTATTCTTGTTTGTATCAGCCATTATTATTTATCCATTCTGGTAATTCGTGTATCGCATCGAGGCAGTGCAGAGCGCCATGAAGCAGCAGACGCTCGCGGTCATGCACACCGTAGGAGACCCCCAGTGCGGCAACACCTGCATTGGCGGCCATCTGCATATCAAACTCGGTGTCGCCGATGACCAGGGTCTCTGCAGCATTCACACCAAGTTCAAGTAGAATCTCCTGCAGCATTTGCGGATGCGGTTTGGATAATGTTTCATCGGCACAACGGTTTGCCTGAAACAACGGCCGCAAGCCGGTGTCATCGAGTTCCTTATCAAGCCCCCTGCGGCTTTTCCCTGTGGCGACTGCCAGCAGATAATCGCTGGAAAGTTGTTCAAGCACTTCACGCGCCCGGGGGAAAAGTCGTGGTTGCGTCCTGTTGAGCTCAAGGAAGTGTTCGCGATAGCGATCAGCAAGAGGCTGATGCAAAGCAGAAGGCGCGTCAGGAAAGAGTCTCGCAACGGCCTCGATCAATCCCAGGCCAATCACCTGCCTGGCCTGATCTTCGGCAGGTGGATCGATCTCGAGGTCAATGGCCGCAGCCTGCAGGCAGGCAACGATTTTGGCCTCGGAGTCCATGATGGTTCCATCCCAGTCAAATACCAGCAGTTGATACATTACTAGCGAGACCTGCTCTCAGACTGACGAAGCATGAAAGAGATTCTTTTAAAACTTGACTCATTTGTATACATATTGGTTACTCAAGGATGACTAGTTACCGGATTAAATGCGAAGTTGTGACAATATATCGACGAGAGGCTGTTCGAGCGGAGCCTGCAACTGCAGGCGCTCACCGCTCTCCCCCCATGGAAAGCTGAGTTTCTCAGCATGCAGAAACAGGCGTTTCAGCCCCAGCTGAGTGGAGAGTTGCCGCGTTTGCTCATCCGCATACTTGCTGTCACCCAGAATCGGAGTGCCGAGATATTGGGCATGCACGCGAATCTGATGCGTTCTGCCTGTCTTGAGTACCGCTTCGACCAGCATGGCCTGCGAAAACTGCTCCTTGATGCGAAACAGTGTCAACGCCTGCTTGCCATCAGGATGTGGTGTAACAAGTCGCCCGCCTGCATGCGCCTGGTTCTTTTTCAGAGGCACATCCACCTGCATACGGTTTTCAGGCCAGTCGCCATGCACCAGCGCCAGATATGTTTTTTGAATTGCATGCTGGCGTTGCAGTTCATGCAGCCTGCGCAGTGCAGAGCGACGCTTGGCAACCATCAACAGACCCGAAGTCTCCCTGTCAATGCGATGCACCAGTTCCAGGCCCTTCTGTTGTGGCCGGGCCAGCCGCAGACGTTCGATAACCCCGAGTGAGATGCCGCTTCCCCCGTGTACAGCAAGCCCCGATGGTTTATTGATCACCAGCAGGCGATCATCTTCATAGATGATCGATGCGGAAAGTTTCTGTTTCTGCTCGCCGCTCAGCGCCGGCAGAGTCGCTGCTGATGCTGTGCGCACCGGGGGAATACGCACCTTATCACCAATACGCAAGCGGTATACAGGCTTGATGCGTCCGCCATTGACGCGCACCTCCCCACGCCTGAGGATTCGGTAAACATGACTGCGGGGAACGCCTTTGAGCTGCCGTAACAGATAGTTATCGATGCGCTGGTCTTCTGCCTCAGCACCAATCGTCTGCATGCGCACGCGGCTGTTAATGCTCTTTATACTCATCAGCAATCATACGCAGGCATCCCTTCATCGCAGCGGCAATATCATGGTGGGATGCGCAGTCGCTTATACCACCCTTCTACGAATCCACATTTCCATCTGCTTTAGGCTTTGTTACTGCTTTAGGCTTTGTTTCCGCCTTTGGTTTCGCGGCTGGTTTTACCTCCGCAGCTTTTGGCCTGACTTCTGCCTTGGGTTTCGCTTCTGTCTTGGGTTTCGCTTCTGCCTTGGGTTTTGCTTCTGCTTTGGGCTTGGATACTGCCTCGGGTTTCACGGCTGGTTTTGCTTCTGCCTTGGGCTTGACTACAGCCTCGGATTTCACGGCTGGCTTTGCTTCCGCTGCTTTTGGCCTGGCTTCTTCCTTGATTTTCGCTTCTGCTTTGGGCTTCGCCTGCGCCCTTGGCTTTGCAACCGGTTGTTGCTTCACCTGTTGTTGTGACCCCGATGCCGCGGCCTGTGTAGCTTCAGTGCGAGGTTTGCTCACTGCCTGGTCACTTTCACTGCCAACTGTCTCATCACGCTGACCTTGTGGCTTTCGCTGACGGCCGCCCCCGTGCTGACGCCCCGCACTGGAACGCCGCCCGCGTGGAGGACGTGAACGCCCCTGCCCACCCTGGTTATTTGTCTGCGCCTGCCCGTTGCTTTGCTTGTTTTCGCTGTCAGTAGAATTCTGAGCTGCATTATCCTTGTCCACCGCGCGTTTTTGCTGTGTTCCTCTGTTCTGTCCGCCGCGTTTGCCCGCCTGGGTTCGACGCCGCGGATTACCACTCCCCCTGGGCTGGTTTCCGCTTCGGCTTCGCTGCTGTGGACGCCTCTGCTGGGGTTTACGCTGTTGTGGCTTTTTCTGCTGCGCCACTGCTTTCTCTTCAGCAGCCTTCTCTTCAGCAGCTTTCTCTTCCGCACTATTGTGAGTAAACAGGGAGGTGAAAATCCGTTTGATAAAGCCGTTCTCGGAAGTCTCCTCAATATTGGATTGAGGTGGAGTCTCCTCTGCCTTGCGTTGTTGTGGAGCCGGCTGCTGATGCTCGATGGTCTTGACTGCAGGCTGTTGTATACGCGCCTGCTGCACAGAATGGCTCTCGGGAACCTTCACTTCCGGGGCATCGACAGTTTTATAACTCGCCTGGTCCGCATTTCCGGTTGGGACCTCATCCTGGCGTAAACGCTCGATGGCATAATGCGGTGTCTCAAGATGAGGGTTTGGCACCAGAATGACTTCTACATTTTGGCGTTTCTCAAGATCGTAGATCGCCTGGCGCTTCTCATTGAGCAGGTAGGTTGCCACATCGACCGGAAGCTGGGCGCTGATTCTTCCTGTATTGTGCTTTTGCGCATCTTCTTCGATCACCCGCAGTATTGACAGCGACAACGAGCGTACTCCACGGATCGAACCCTGGCCATCACAACGCGGACAGACATTTTGAGTCCCCTCGCCCAATGAGGGTCGCAACCGCTGCCTTGACATCTCAAGCAGGCCAAAACGGGAGATTCTGCCAATCTGTACGCGTGCACGATCCTCCTTCATGGCAGCTTTGAGGCGATTTTCCACGGCACGCTGGTTTTTATTTGCCATCATATCGATGAAATCGATGACAAACAGCCCACCCAGATCCCGCAAACGCAGCTGACGCGCCACTTCATCTGCAGCTTCAAGATTGGTGTTGGTCGCGGTCTCTTCAATATCCGCGCCCTTGGTCGCACGCGCCGAATTGATGTCGATCGAAACCAGGGCTTCGGTATGGTCAATAACGATTGCCCCGCCGGATGGCAGACGTACTTCGCGTTCGAAGGCGGATTCGATCTGGCTCTCGATCTGGTAGCGTGAAAAAAGCGGGGTTTCATCGGTATAGAGTTTCAGCTTACGCGAATTATGCGGCATCACCTGGCTGATGAAACTCTCCGCCTGACGAAACATCTCTTCGCTATCGATCACGATCTCACCGATATCGCTGCGCAGATGATCACGAATCGAACGAATAATGACATTACTCTCCTGGTAGATCAGGAAAGGTGCGGCGCGCTCTTCAGCCGATTTTTCAATGGCTGTCCATACCTGGGTGAGATAATCCAGATCCCACTGCAACTCTTCAGAGACTTTGCCGACCCCTGCGGTGCGTACGATCAATCCCATGCCTTCGGTCACTGTAAGCTGCGACATGGCTTCACGTAGCTCTGCGCGCTCCCGGCCTTCGATGCGTCGTGAGATTCCACCAGCTGTGGGATTTTTTGGCACCAGCACCAGGTAACGCCCGGCCAGAGAGACAAATGTCGTGAGAGCTGCGCCCTTGTTGCCGCGCTCCTCCTTCTCGACCTGAACGATGATCTCCTGCCCCTCCTTGATGGCATCACTGATTTTTGCTCTGCCACTGGCTTTTTGGGCCGCTTCAGAGAAGTAGCTTCTGGCGACTTCTTTCATGGGGAGGAAGCCATGCCGGCCAGCGCCATAGTCAACGAAGGCCGCTTCAAGGCTTGGTTCTACGCGGGTGATCCTGCCCTTATAGACATTGGCTTTTTTCTGTTCTCTTCCCGGGTGTTCGATATCCAGGTTGAAGAGACTTTGTCCTTCGACAATTGCAACACGCAACTCTTCGGGTTGCGTTGCATTGATTAGCATTCTTTTCATTGTAAAATCCTGTGATTGTGCTGTCAGCCAGACTATGCGGTCAGGCTATTCAGACAGATCGGCGTTAATACCGCATTAGTACAGTGATGCACAAGTATCGAATACCATCTCGACGCGCCCGGTCGTCTCTGACTGCGTTGCGCAACCTTAAAATACATCAAGTATTCTTGCGGTTACGCGCCTTGCCAGAAACGACTGTGCATCGCCGATATAGAACGCGAACTTATGCATCACTGTACGAGCGATACACTTCAGGAGCAATAGGAAAGCGCCAGCGTCGGACACTGAAAAAGAGAGAAGAGTTTTAGCAGACCAAATTAAACGGACTGTCGCCATTACTGCCAGGCTCATCCGTCAGGAATTGAAAATGCTGTTACTATAATTGGCGCCTGATGAGGAGATACCCACCCATCGGGAGCCGAATATTGTTTTGTGTCACGGTTGATCCTACCCCGGACGATTTCATTTTTGTACAGCTGACAGGCTTTTCAACATATCTATCGGCTTTCAATTCTGTGGAGAAGTCTTCTCTATTTCTCGCCCGGCAAGCGCTTGCTACCGGCCTGTTGCATGCCGGATTTTCCGGCAGCAATTCAGCATCATCAAATAGCGATGCTGAGCATAATTATTTATGTTTGTTATCCGTAGATAACAACTCCGGCTCATTCAGTTCCTTCGCCGGAATAGTTGTAACTATTCAACATCTACAGGATCGTGTTGATGTGCTGCATAGCTCAACACATCCTAAAACCATCATCCTGCAACTATCAATCTCAAGTAAATTCAGGTTCGGCCTGCAATACTTCTGTCAGTTCCTTGTGATATGCAGCATTCACTCTTTCACGCATCTCCTTGCCAGGTTTGAAATGAGGCACATATTTACCCGGCAACGCAACCGGATCACCGGTTTTTGGATTCCTTCCCATACGCGGCTTGCGAAAATGCAGAGAGAAACTTCCAAAACTGCGGATTTCAATACGATCTCCGCTGGAAAGTGCCGAACTCATTTTCTCAAGAATACATTTCACCGCATACTCAACATCTTTTTGCGCCAGATGTGGTTGCTGTTCAGCAATAATATTGATCAATTCTGATTTGGTAACAGGCATCGTTATGTATCAACAGAAGCATAGCAACCAGCAGTTGCCATACTCCTGCACTGGCTCCTATAGGTTAGTCGCTCTCTTCTTCAGATGCACTCATCTTCTCTTTGAGCAGAGCGCCAAGCGTGGTTGCAGTTCCTGCAGAGGAAGATTGTGATTTATTGGTGAAACTGCGGATAACCGCCGCTTCCTCTTCATGATCTTTCGCCTTGATGGAGAGATTGATGGCACGGCTTTTACGATCAATAGCAAGAAACTTCGCTTCAATCTCATCGCCGACACTCAGCACCGTGCTGGCATCCTCGATACGCTCACGCGAAAGCTCGGAAACACGCAGATAACCCGTCACACCTTCAGCCAGTTCGACAGTGGCACCGCGGGCGTCGACCTCGGTGACAGTACCTTTGACAACACTGCCTTTGCTGTTGGTCGTCACATAGACAGAGAACGGGTCTGTGTCCAGTTGTTTGACGCCCAGCGAGATACGCTCACGCTCAGGATCGACAGAGAGAACCACAGCCTCGACTTCATCACCTTTCTTGAAATTGCGAACAGCCTCTTCACCCAACAGATCCCACGAAATATCCGAGAGATGCACCAGTCCGTCGATACCACCTTCCAATCCGATGAAAATACCGAAGTCAGTAATTGACTTGATATTGCCCTTGACCTTGTCGCCCTTCTTGAAATTCTGTGCGAAATCATCCCATGGATTGGTCTTGCACTGCTTCATGCCCAGCGAGATACGGCGGCGCTCTTCATCAATATCCAGAACCATGATTTCCACTTCATCGCCCAGCGACACAACCTTGCTGGGATGGATATTCTTGTTGGTCCAATCCATTTCGGAGACGTGAACCAGTCCCTCAACACCCTCTTCGATCTCGACAAAGGCGCCATAGTCAGCAATATTTGTTACCTTGCCAAACAGACGCGTGGCTTCAGGATAGCGGCGTGTGATATTGACCCATGGATCATCCCCCATCTGCTTGAGACCAAGAGAGACGCGCATTTTTTCACGGTCGAATTTGAGAACCTTGACGGCGATCTCATCACCAATCTCAACAACTTCTGAAGGATGGTGAACACGTTTCCATGCCATGTCAGTGATATGCAGGAGGCCGTCAACACCACCCAGATCAACAAAGGCGCCGTAATCGGTGAGGTTCTTGACAATACCCTTGATTTCAATACCGTCAGCCAGTGTTTCGAGCAACTTGTCACGCTCTTCACTGTATTCCGCTTCCACCACGGCGCGACGTGAAACGACCACATTGTTGCGCTGCTGATCCAGTTTGATGACCTTGAACTCGAGGTCCTTACCTTCCAGATAGGCTGTATCACGCACCGGTCGGACATCGACCAGCGAACCGGGAAGGAAGCCGCGCACCTGGCCAAGATCGACAGTAAAACCGCCCTTGACCTTGCCATTGATACGGCCTGTGATGATATCCTGATCATCGAATGCTTTTTCAAGTGAGAGCCATGCGTGATGGAGTTTAGCCTTCTCACGCGACAGGCGGGTTGCTCCAAAGCCGTCTTCCACGGCATCGAGCGCAACCTCGACCTGGTCACCAATGGCGATTTCGAGGTCGCCATTGGCATCTAAAAACTGTTCTTTTGGAATCGTGCCTTCTGATTTAAGGCCTGCATTGACAACGACAAAGTCATCGTTGACGTCAATTACGGTACCCATGATCATGGTACCGGGTTTTAAATTAAGATTGGCTACACTCTCTTCGAAGAGATCTGCGAAACTTTCGGTCATTGTGAATTAATCCTGATGCCCGGGGGCATCCCGTATTGCTGATCGCACAGCAATTCAATAGTCGTTAATAGATTCAGCCTGTCTAATGACAGACTCCCAATAAAAGAGCCAACATCACGGCGTTAGATCGCAATATTTATGCGCCTGCGCCAGAATTTGCTCCACTACCTCGTCGATAGTCAGTGTCGAGGAATCAATCGTCAATGCATCATCAGCTGCACGCAACGGGGCTTCCTCGCGATTCATATCGCGCTCATCACGCTCACGAATCTCCTCGACAAGACTCGTAAGAATAACAGGCATTCCTTTCTCTTTCAACTGTTTATACCTTCTGCGCGCCCTTTCTTCCGCACTCGCGGTAAGAAATATTTTCAAAGCGGCCCGAGGGAACACCACAGTACCCATATCCCGCCCGTCGGCAACCAGCCCCTGAGAGGTTGCAAAATGCTGCTGCCAGCCAAGCAACGCCGCCCGAACCTGCGTAACCGCAGCAACACGGGAGGCGTCATTGCCAGCTTTCTCGCTCCTGATGGAATCTGTAACATCCTGTTTCTCAAGATGTATTTTTCCATGTTCGAATTCAACCTGAAGATTTTCGGCAACCTCACCCAGAACATCGGCATTGTGGAAATCGGCATTCTGATTTCGCGCCTGCAGCCCCGTTAGACGATACAGTGCTCCGCTGTCGAGTACCCTCCAGCCGAGGTGAGCGGCCACTAACGCTGCAATGGTGCCCTTACCGGACCCCGAGGGTCCGTCGATGGTAATAATTTTTTGATTCATATTTTTTCCAATTTCACCACGAAGCAAACGTAAGGTGCAATAGGCAGGGTTGGGAGTCTGCTTTTCAGGGCTTCCGCCGAACAAATGCTCCTGCGTTTTCGGCACTTCCGCCATCCATGGCGGTCGAAAACAGGGATATTTTATCAGAGCTTATGACATACATGGATGTATTAATGTCGCCAGAGGCAGGATGCCGGAAGCGACCATGGACGTATTCACGCGTCCCTGAAAGGCTGATCCCGACCCTGTGCAGACTCGAACAATGCACGGACTTTTTGAGAAGTTACGCACTAACCTATTTCCAGCCTCATACCAATACTGTTGACGAGATCCGCAAAACCCGGAAATGATGTATCGACATTGGCGCAGTCATCGATCACAATTTCTCCATCGGCGCACAAAGCAGCGATCGCAAACGCCATCGCGATGCGATGATCGCCATGAGAGTCCACTCTGCCGCCACGCATTTTTCCGCCCCTGATCACCATGCCGTCCGCAGTCGGGGCTGCATCGATACCAAGTGTTTGCAAGCCATCGGCCATTACCTGGATTCGGTCACTCTCCTTGACCCGGAGTTCTTCGGCGCCTGTCAGTACGGTCTCGCCCTGTGCACAGGCTGCGGCCACGAACAACACAGGAAACTCATCGATTGCCAGCGGCACCTGTGATTCAGGAATTTGAATTCCCTTCAATCCGGCCCCGCGAACACGCAAATCTGCAACCGGCTCCCCTCCAACCTGCAACTGGTTCGATATCTCGATCGATGCCCCCATTTTCCGCAAAATATTGATCACGCCAATGCGAGTGGGATTCATACCAACATGGCGCAATGTCAAATCAGAACCCTGCGCAATCGAAGCACCGACAAGAAAAAATGCCGCCGAGGAGATATCTGCAGGTACATCGATTGTTGTGGCTGTCAAACAGCCACCGCCATCGAGACAGATTCGATTGCCATCTGTCGTCACCGCATAGCCAAAACCACGCAGCATGCGTTCGGTATGATCCCGTGTCGGCGCCGGTTCGACCACGCAACTCTCTCCCTGCGCATATAGACCCGCCAGCAACACACAGGATTTCACCTGCGCACTCGCCACCGGCAGCTGGTAGTGGATGGAATCGAGATGCCCGACCGCCTTGATATGCAGCGGCGCAGTGCCATTGTCGGTGGTATCGATGGCAGCCCCCATGCTTGAGAGTGGCTCTGTCACCCTGCGCATCGGCCGTGATGATAGCGACGCATCTCCCGTGAGGGTCAGATTCATCCCCTGGCCGGCAAGCAGGCCGCACAAAAGCCGCATAGAGGTACCCGAATTTCCCAGATCCAGTGCAACTGACGGCTGCTGCAAACCATGCATGCCGACGCCATGAACGGTCACCCTGCCATCATGCGGGCCGTCGATAGTGACACCCATGGTGCGAAACGCTTTCAGGGTTGCGAGGCTATCGTCGCCTTCGAGGAAACCACTGATCTGCGTCACCCCATTCGCCAGGGAGCCGAGCATGATAGATCGATGTGAAATGGATTTATCCCCGGGAACACGGATGCTTCCCCGCAAAACTCCGCCGGGTTTGACCAGAAAACGTATTTTATTTGTCAAAATTGACTCCGACATAAGACGAAACGCTTAACTTCTCAATAAATTCGCGCACTGATCTGAGCCTGTGCAGAGTTGGGATCCGCTTTTCAGCGCCGCTGTAGATACATCCCTGTACGCTCTGATAAAACACCCCTGTTTTCGACCGCCATGGATGGCGGAAGTGCCGAAAACGCAGGAGCATTTATTCGGCGGAAGCCCTGAAAAGCAAATCCCAACCCTGCCTATCTGTAAGGAGTTATTGGGATGCTACGAAAATACAGCAATTCAAAATGGTAGAGAGATACACACCACGAAGGCATATTTGTAACCGGTTGATTCTTCATGGTCTTCGTGTGCTTCGTGGTAAAAGTCTTTTAAGATATCGACACTCTATTGGTACATTGAAAATTGCTAACGAAAATACGGTGAACTCTCACCATCACTTCATTGTAGTGTAAACTGCGCGCCCAACAAACATGAACAGTGGCGAAATTTTCCATGCCAATAGAAAAACCAACCCTGGTGCTGGCCTCCACCTCGCCGTTCCGCCGTGAACTGCTGAACAAACTGGGCCTTCCCTTTGAAACAGCGGCGCC